>JAFGOJ010000334.1 GCA_016926575.1 Anaerolineae bacterium
GCCCGAATCCGCTGGTGTGGAATCTGGGCACGCTCACGCCGGGCGAGAGCCGGACAATCCTCATCACCGTGACGGTGAACGCGGATGTGACAACGGGCTTCACCAACACCGTCGTCATCACGACGACCACGCCGGGCGACGATCCGGGCAACAACGAGGACGATTGGCCTGTGGATGTGCTGCCCGACGTGGAAATCTGGGTGGTGAAGACCGGCAGCACCTCGCCGGTGACGCCGGGCGAGCCGATGACCTACAGCCTGACGGTGACCAACGACGGTCCCTCCGACGCGGAGAACGTGGTGGTGACCGACACGCTGCCCGCCGAGGTGTCCTTTGGGGATGCCGACCCCTATCCAAATGTCAGCGCTGTCAACCCGCTGGTGTGGAATCTGGGCACGCTCACGCCGGGCGAGAGCCGGACAATCCTCATCACCGCGACGGTGAACTCGGATGTGACAACGGGCTTCACCAATACCGTCGTCATCACGACGACCACGCCGGGCGACGATCCGGGCAACAACGAGGACAACTGGCCGGTGGACGTGCTGCCCGACGTGGAAATCTGGGTGGTGAAGAGCGGCAGCGCCTCGCCGGTGACACCGGGCGAGGTGATGACCTACAGCCTCACGATCACCAATGATGGCCCTTCGGACGCGGAGAACGTGGTGGTGACGGATACGTTACCTGTCGAAGTGACTTTCGGCAGCGCCACCCCCGCGCCGGACAGCAGCCCCAATCCGCTGGTGTGGCAGTTGGGCACGTTGGCGGCGGGCGAAAGCCGCCGCATCCTCATCACCGTGACCGTCAACGCCGACGTGACGGCGGGCTTCACCAACACCGTCGTCATCACCACGACTACGCCCGGTGACGATCCCGACAACAATCAGGACGATTGGCCCGTGGATGTGACGCCGCGTGCGGATCTGGGCATCGTCAAATCCGACGATCCAGATCCGGTTATCGCTGGCGCAGAGCTCACCTACACCTTGCGCGTGACCAACTATGGCTCTAGCGCGGCGGAGAACGTGGTCGTCACCGACACGCTGCCGGTAGAGGTGGCATACGTGAGTGCGGCCCCGGCGCACACCTACACCGCACCCGACACTGTGGTCTGGCTACTGGGAACACTGTTGCCCGGCGAGACGCGCGATCTGACCATCACCGTACAGGTTCGCCCCTGGGTGACGCAGACGTTCACCAACCTGGCGCTGGTCGATTCCGACACATCGGACGATAACACCGACAACAACGAGGCCGACGAGCCGACGACGCCGCTTGTACCTGGGCTAGAGATGATAAAAACGGTGTTGCCTGGCGCGGCGGTGCCCAACATGCCCTTCACCTACGTCGTCGTCATCACCAACACCGGGCAGGTGACGCTCGACCCGGTCACGCTGACCGACACCCTGCCCAGCCTCGACTTCCACTACGTCGCCGGAAGCGCCACTCCGAGCGAGCCGGCGGTCACCCCGCCGCTGCTGGTCTGGCCGGACCTGGGCGCGCTCCTCCCTGGGGAAACACTGACGGTCAGCTTCGCGGTGACGGTCACGCCGGGGATCAGCGTCGGCACCTACTGGAACGTAGCGCTGGTATCGGGTGAGCATCCGGGCGGCGTCATCACAGACACCGACGACGTCCCAATCTCGATCCAGGACCCGGCGGTCGTCATCTCCAAGCAGCTCATCGGTTTCGACCGGGACGAGTGGGCGCCGAACTACGTCACGTTCACGATTTCTATCTCCAACGTGGGCGTCAGCGCCATCGACACACTGCCGGTATACGATCTGTACGATCCCTACTACCTGCACTTCGCCACGTCGTCGCCGGTGACGCCCAACACGGTGGATAACGTCAACGGCCAGGCCGTCTGGTTGGACCTGACCGGCCCCGCGCCGAACGGCTTCGGGCGCAACCTGCTGCCTGGAGAGGCATTCACCATCACCACCGTCTTCACCGTCGTCAACAACATCACCACGCCGGTCACCAACACGGCGGTCGTCAGCGACGCGATCGACATCTACGACAACCCAACGCCGCCGGATGACGACGACGAAACGATCGTAGATATCCCCACAGCGGTCACGCTGCGTTACTTCCGCGCCGTGGTCGAACTAACGGGCATCCGCCTGGAGTGGGCCACCACCGTCGAGGTGGACAACTTCGGTTTCAGGGTACTTCGTGCAACGCAATCAAACGTCACACAGGCCAGCGAGATCGCCTTCGTTCGCAGCACGTGTCAGGGTAACCTGTGCGGGGCGACCTACGATTATCTGGATCAGTCAGTCGAGCCAGGGCGAACGTATTGGTACTGGCTGGTGGATGTGGATGATGCGGGCAACGATAATGAGACAGTTTACGGTCCGACGTCGGAATACGTGGCGATCGACGGCATTCGACAGCGGATCTTCCTGCCGCTCGTGCTGCGCCAGTAGGGGTGGATAAGTAGCAGGGGTGGATAAAGATAGCGGGGCACGCCTGTGAGCAATACCTGGTATGGATTTCGCTACAAGATATTGGCGCTGTTGCTCTGTCTATCGGCTTTGTCCACCCCTGTTCTCGGCGCACAACACGTTTCACAAGCTCCACCATATGTGGAAGAGACCCTCGTTTTCTACTGGGAATTCCCTTCCTTGGCATTAGCGCCTGACAATGTTGCGACCGCCGCCCTCTTCGAGATGCAGGGCTGGCCTCTGGCAACACAACCCGGCCAGCCTGGCTTACCCTACACCACGACTTTGATCGTCCTTCCGCCCACCAGCAAGGTCACGTTGACGACACGTATCCTCAGCGAGACGACACGCCTCCTACCCGCCCCTCTCGGGATCGAACCGTCATCCGAGGCCCCTCTTCTGTGGGTGCCGCCAGGCCTCCCATCCGCCGGAGTGACTTTGACCGAACTGGGGCGCTTGCGCGGTCTACGTCTGGCCCGGCTTACCTTTGTCCCACTGGATTACGACCCTGCAACATTACGCCTGACGCAGATTCACGCCATCACGGCCACGCTTCAGTTTACTATGCCGCTGGACGCCAGCCCTCTGTCTACCAGCCCCCTCAGCGCCGCTTTACAACCGTTGGTGGTAAACCCCGAACTGCTGGCCCGCTACCCGCAATTCGAGAGCCAGATCGCCGCTGCCGAACACGCGACCACTGCCTCACCCCAGGCACAGCTGCGCCTGGAAGAACGCGGGCTGTACGCCCTGTCGTGGAGCGGGCTTGAGGTGTCGGGCGTCGTTACCTCAACCGCCGATCCGGCCTACGTGCGCATGCACCGCCCGGCCACTGGCAGCGAGGTCGCTCTCCAATGGGACGCCGCCGGGCAGCGTTTCCTCTTCTACGCCGATCCGTTGCCCACGCGATGGGCCGATCACGAGGTCTACCGTGTCAGCTACGGCACAGCTCCGGGTGAGCGTATGGAAACCCGCACCGCACCGCCGCCTCAGCCCTCTGGCACAGTTTGGAGCACCGTGCAACGCGAGGCGCAGCGCAGCTACGACTCTCGCTACCGCTCCCCACGCGACGGCGATCACTGGTATTGGAGTTGCCTAGAACACCCAAGCGGCGGTGTATGCCCCGCCAGCGCATCCTACACGATGTCCTTGCAACCCCCACTCACCACCCACTTGACGGCCACGCTGACCCTCTGGCTCCAGGGATACACGTCGGCCGCGCCCAACCCCGACCATCGCGTAGCTGTGGCGTGGAACGATGGCGCGCTGGGCGAGGTCACTTGGGAAGGACCGGCCTACGTCACCGCTACCCTGGACGTTCCCGCAACGCTATTGCAGTCTGGGAACAACTCCTTGCAACTCACGCTGCCTGGCCTGGCAGGTGTTTCTGTCGAGGGCGTCTGGCTCGACGCCTTTGCCCTCGATTACCCGATTGTAGGAACGACCTCAAGTTCGATCATTTTTTCTGGCGAGCCGACGCCCCACGCCTACACGCTTACCGGGCTGCCGCAGACCACGCTCATCTACGACGTCACTGATATAGACGCGCCGGTTATCCTCCCGCCCAGTTGGCCCGTCACCGATGCGGAAGGGGGCGCGCACTCTTACCTGGCGCTACACCCGGAAGCCGTCCGCGACGTGCCACCTCTGGAGCCGGTTGCCTCCCTGACGGAACCACCTGGGGCCGATTACCTGGTCCTGGCTCCCCAGGCGCTCATTGCCTCGCTGGCGCCGCTCCTAGACCTGCACACCGCGCGCGGCCTCACCACCTTCGTCGCACCTGTCGAGGCCATTTACGACCAGTACGGCGACGGGCGGATGGACCCAGCCGCCCTGCGCGCCTTCGTCGCTCACACCTACGCAACCTGGACACCACAGCCAGCCTACCTGCTGCTGGTCGGTGATGGGACGTGGGATCCGCTGGACCACCTGGGCACAGGGACCCTCACCCTGCTCCCGCCCTACCTGGCACTCGCCGATCCCTGGCTGGGCGAGATCGCCTCCGATAACGGCTACGTCACCGTGGACGGCAGCGATGCGCTGCCCGACCTGGCCGTGGGCCGACTCACCGTCAACGACAGCGCAGAGCTGGATGTGGTCGTCGCCAAGCTCGTCACCTACGCCACCGCTCCCCTGCCCGGCGATTGGAACACACGCCACATCTTCGTCGCCGACGATCCCGATCCTGCTAGCAACTTCCCCGCTGAAGCCGAACAGGTCACGGCCCTGGTGCCTCTCACCCACACCACAACCAGGATTTACTGCACCAACGCCCCCGATGACGTCTACGCTTGCGGCAACTTGCCAGACGTACGCACGGATTTGCTGCAGGGGTGGAACGACGGGGCACTGGTGCTCAACTGGATCGGGCACAGCTCCTTCCAACAATGGGAACACGGACGGCTCTTTCACACCGACGATCTCCCTGCCTTGTTCCCCCTGTCACGTTATCCATTGGTGCTCTCTATAAGCTGCTTTACCGGCAACTTCGTACACCCTGATCCGCTTCAAACGGGGATGGACGAGTCGCTGCTGAGGCTATCTAACGCAGGAGCGGTGGGTGTCTACGGCAGTAGTGGCATGGGCGTGGGAAGCGATCATTCCCCTTTGCACCAGGCCTTCTATCAGATAGCGTTAGGAGACAACCCCGCACCGCCGGGTGTAGCGGGAAGCGTCGCTAAGGCTGTCGTCGTGGGGGGCGCGGGCGCGTATCTGGCCGACAGCTATCATTTCTTCGGCGATCCGGCGCTGTCGCTTCATTGGGAGGTGCAGCCCTGGGCCGCGCACATCTACTTGCCGCTGATGGTGCGTTACAGGGAATGAGTGCCATGGCTGAAAATTCCATGAAATTGACCCCGAAACTGGCCTCGAATCATCGAAAACGCGCCGTGTATTGTCACTCCACCGGCCAATGTCACTACCCCAAACGACTTATCATGCTCGCTCTCGTGCTCGTCTTGGCTCAATGGCGAAGCGGATGGAATTTTCGGCCATGACACCCACTCAGTCACCGCGTCGGGTTAAGAGTGGGTAGAACGCAGCGACTACCGTCACAAATGCTGCGCGGGACAGATAGGAAGGAAGAGAATGACCGGGAAGAAAGAACAACATCCTCAAACGCAAAAAGAGACAGCAGACCGTGCCGCTCTGCCCGAATCCCCCGCAGCAGCGCAATCTGCCGGGGTACCCGCGGCGGACGAGGGGCACCTTGATTTCCCCATCGTGGGCATCGGCGCATCAGCCGGAGGGCTGAAGGCCTTCGAGACGTTCTTCGACCACGTGCCGGCCGACAGCGGCATAGCCTTCGTCTTGATCCAACACCTCAGTACCCAGCACGAGAGCATCCTCGACGACCTAATTAGGCGCCACGCCCAGATTGAGGTCTCCGAGGTCGAGGATGGGGTAGCGGTGCAGCCCAACCA
>JAFGOJ010000335.1 GCA_016926575.1 Anaerolineae bacterium
CCCGCCGCGGGTTCGGCTGTCCACGTTGAGCCGGCAAAGAAAGTAGAGGAAGAGGCGCCAGAGGACTCAGTCGCTGAACCGTCTATCGAGGCCCCGGACGAGGGAATGGGTGACGCTGACTCTGAGTAGGTTTCCCCTGAGGGGGACCGTTCCTTCAGCACCAGCCTGCGCACGAATCGACAAACGTCTACTACGAAGGGAGGATCAACAATGTCCGAAATGAAGGATCTGGTCGAATATATCGCCAAGTCGTTGGCCGACGAACCGGCACTGGTAAACGTCTCCGAAATCGAGGGCGAGAATTCGGTAATCCTGGAGCTGCGGGTGGGCCCCGAAGACATGGGACGCATCATCGGCAGGGGCGGGCGGACCGCAAACGCTATGAGGACACTCGTGCGGGTGCTCGCTGCCAAGCAGGGGAAGCGGGTTACTCTCGAAATCGTCTAGCACGGATGAGTGATCTCCGTCGAAAAGATCGCAAGACCCAACGGGGCTCAGGGCTGCCGCTTCAGCCATCTGAGCCCCGTTTTTTGGCTGTCGGGCGTGTGCTCCGTCCTCACGGCGTGCGCGGCGAACTGCGCGTCGAGCTGCTGACAGACTACCCGCACCACCTCTCGACCCACGACACACTGTACGTGGGAGAAGATACTCCCTATCCCCTCGAAAGCATCCGCCTCCACCAAAAAGGCGCGCTGGTGAAACTCCGCGGCTGCGACGACCGCAACGCCGCCGAGGCGCTGCGCGGCCAACTGCTGTTCGTGCCCCGCGAAAAAGCTGTCCCGCTGGAAGAAGGCGAATACTACCATTACCAGATCGTGGGGATGGAGGTAACGACCGACCAGGGCGACGTGCTGGGCAAGGTCACGGACGTGCTGGCAACCGGCGCGAACGACGTCTACGTCGTCCGTGGGGCCTGGGGCGAGGTTCTGTTGCCCGCGATCGACTCTGTGGTGCGCTCGTTGGACGTTGCAGCGCGGCGCATGACCGTGACCCTCCCGCCGGGGCTGCTGAAGGAGGAGTAACTACTTCCCGTAGAACGTCGCGCACGATGGCCCGAACATCACAAACGAAGGAGCAGGTTGATGGAATCATTGCACTACTACATCGGTTTCAACCTGGCGCAGGGCATCGGTCCGGTGCGCCTGCGCGCCCTCATCGAAGCCTGTGGAGATATCCAACAAGCCTGGGAGGCCCCGGTCCACGTGCTGAGCGCCGCCGGGCTGGACCGCCGCTCGTTGGAAAGTTTGCTGGCCACACGGGCCAGCGTGGATTTGGAACGCGAGGTCGAGCGCCTGGCAGCCGCGGGCGTTCAGGCTATGACCTGGGAAGACTCTGCTTATCCCTCCCTCCTATCCGAAGTTCACTCCCCTCCCCCCCTCCTCTACGTCCGCGGTCGACTGGAAGCGGAAGACGCGTGGGCCGTCGCCGTGGTAGGGACGCGCAGGATCAGCGCCTACGGGCGCGAGACCACCCGGCGTCTGGCGGGCGACCTGGCCCGCAGCGGCATCACCATCGTCAGCGGCCTGGCGCGTGGCGTCGACGGAGTGGCCCACCGTGCCGCGCTGGACGCGGGCGGGCGCACGATTGCCGTGCTGGGCTGCGGCGTCGACCAGGTCTATCCGCCCGAACACCGCGAGCTGGCGCGCCATATCATGGGCAACGGCGCGCTCGTCAGCGAGTATCCGCTGGGGACGCTGCCCGAGGCGCGCAACTTCCCGCCGCGCAATCGCATCATCAGCGGGCTGAGTATGGGCGTGCTGATTACGGAAGCAGGCCGGAGGAGCGGGGCGTTGATCACTGCTGACTACGCCGCCGAACAGGGACGCGATGTCTTCGCCGTGCCCGGCCCGATCTTCGCCGCAGGGTCCGCCGGCACGAACCGGCTGATCCAGGACGGCGCGCACGTTGTGTTGGAGACGGCGGACATTCTGACCGAGCTCAACCTGACCATGGTGAGTGAGCAATCGCAGGCGCGCGAGGTGCTGCCCGCGACGGCGGTCGAAGCGGCGCTTCTCTCGCACCTGAGCAGCACCCCCACACACGTCGACGCACTGGGACGGGCGGTGGGGCTGCCCATCGCCGAAGTGACCAGCACGCTGGCGCTGATGGAATTGAAGGGGATGGTGCGTCGGGTCGAAGGGATGACCTACACCACGGTGCGCGAACCCGCTCCGGCGTACAAAATCGAGTGAGACCGATCGAGGGAGGGTAGCATGGAGATCACGACACAGGTAGTGAGGGGGAAACCCATCGCGGTTGGAGAGCGGGTGTTGATCCCCGTGGCGCGGCGCACGTCTGGCCTCAGGCGACGTGCCACCATCAGCACCACCTATTCGGCCTGGGGCGGGGGATTCGTACACGTTCACCCGCTGGGCATCGTCGAGAAGTGCGGGGAGCAGGAGCGCCACATTGCCATCCCCGATGTCACCTCCCAGGCCATGTTGGGCATCCTGGTCACGGCGATTGTGGTGCCGTTGCTGTTGTTGCTCGCTGCGCGGTCTGCGCGTCGGCGCTAAATTCACGGTAACTGCTCAGGCTGTGCGCCTGGTAGTCACCCGCTTGGCGCGTCGAAGGGAGAAAATGGGGGTTTTGCGGGCGGCGAAGCCGCCCGCAAAACCCCCACTCCCCCCTCTTTAGCGGCGAAGTGAGGTGACTGCGAAGCGTAGCTGAGCAGTTACAATTCACGGCTGTATCGAAAGGAGACAAATGATGGGTGACGACATTCAAAAGCTATTCGAGGCGACAGAAGCGCTGCGACAGAACGCAGCCGTCGATGCGGCGTTCGGTGCGCCGATCGTCCAGGAAGGCCGCACGCTGATCCCGGTGGCCAAGGTGGGTTACGGGTTCGGGATTGGGTTCGGCTCAGGGGCAGCCGAGGACGACGAAGAAGAAAACGGCAGCGGTGGCGGTGGCGGTGGCGGTTCGTCTGCACAGCCGTTGGGCGTCATCGAGATTACCGAGGCTGGCATCTCCGTCAAACCAATCATAGACGAGCAAAAGATCGCTCTGGCCGGTTCGCTGCTGGTGGGTTGGCTCATCTTTTGGGTCGCCTACACGCTGGTGCAAATTTTTGGGAAAGACTAAGCTGTGGTATAATCCGCGACACCTGTTACACAGGATCGATCCCACGCTCAGGAGTAGATGATGAGTCCACCTTTCGGTCCCATTCTCGTAACCCTTGGTCCCGTCCAGGTGCATTGGTACGGCGTGTTGATCTTCACCGGAGTGGTTCTGGGGGCGGTGTATGCCAGCCGGCGCGCCGTGCGTCTGGGAATCTCACCCGATCACATTTGGAGTGCGCTGACGCTGTGCATCGTGCTGGGCATCATCGGGGCGCGCCTCTACCACGTCTTTTCCACACCGGCGGAATGCACGGCCAGTACCCCGTATGCCTGCGGCTGGCCGTGGTACCGCCAACACCCGTTGGACATTTTCAAGATATGGAACGGCGGCCTGGGCATCTACGGCGCGGTCATCGGCGGCATTGCGGCGGTGGCCATCTACACGCGCGCCAACGGCCTTGCCCTGCTCACCTTCCTGGACCTGGGCGCACCGGGGTTGGCCCTGGGGCAGTTCGTGGGGCGGTGGGGCAACTTCATCAACCAGGAATTGTACGGCCCGCCGACGGGGTCGACGTGGTTCGGCGTGCGCATCGACGCAGCGCACCGGCTCGCCATCTACGCCGATATGCAGCAGTACCCGGCCGACACGCTCTTCCACCCCACCTTCTTGTACGAATCCCTGTGGTGCCTGGCGCTGTTCGTCACCCTGGCCGTGTTGGCGCGCAAGCTGGAGGGTCGCCTGCTGCCGGGCGACATCTTCGCCGGGTACGTCATCGGCTACCCCCTCGGCCGCTTCTGGATCGAGTTTTTCCGCCCAGACGCGTGGACGTGGGGCGCATTGGCCACCGCGCAATGGATCGCTTTGATCGCCATCGCCATAGGCATCGCCTTCATTGTCCTGCAACACAAGCTGCGCAGACCGCTCGGGGTGTCTCAAGCGAGCGAGGCACTGCCTCCATCGGGAGGAGCTGAGGCGGACCCACCAGACTAATCAGGAGAGGAGAGCGTATGAAACGTGCACGGTATCTCTACCAGTTGCAAGAGTTGGAAAACAGGGAAGAGGATATCCGCGAACGTCTGGCGGAGATCGGTGCTGCCTTGGGTGAAACGGTCGCCCAGCGCAAAGCACGCCGCGCCGTTGAGAACGCAGAGAAAAATGTCCGCCGCCTGACCGTCCAGCAGAACGACCTGGGGCTGCAAGCCAACTCGCTCAAGCAAAAAATCTCCGAAGAGGAACAACAGCTCTACAGTGGCAGCATCCGCAACCCCAAAGAATTGAGCGAGAAACAGGCGGAAATCGTGTCGCTCGGGCACCGGCGGGAGAGCGTAGAAGAGCAGCTTCTCGACACGATGATCGAACTGGAAGAAGCCAAATCTCTCGTAGAGCGGGCGCTGGCCCGGCTGAAGGCCGTCGACGCAGCCTGGACCGCCGACCAACAGGTGCTTCTGGCGAAAAAGGAAGAGCTGGACGCCCGTTTGGCAGACGTCGCGGCCCGCAAGGACGCCCTGCTGCCCTCGATCCCGGCCGGCGATATAACGATGTACCGCCGTCTGCGCGCCGCGAAAGGCAAGATGGCCGTCGCTTTGATACGCAGCGGAACGTGCAACGGCTGTTGGATGGACGTGCCCCCGGCACGTCTGGCGCGGGTCTACCAGGACGAGTTCCTGTTTTGCGAGAACTGCGAGCGCCTGCTGTTGCTGGAGGAAGAGCTGTAGCCCCACTTGAACGCGAGCCGGTGCTATAAAAGGTCACAGCCCCCTAAAAAGGGGGCTGTGACTTGCGAAAGGAGGGTAACACAAACAGCCTTTCTCTGATGCCGGGCAGGGGGCGGGGACCTGCCCTAACATCTGACAGTA
>JAFGOJ010000336.1 GCA_016926575.1 Anaerolineae bacterium
CCGCAAATGGGTTTCGGTCAATGGTGCCGTTGGTAGGGGTCGGTCTGAGACCGACCCCTACCGACCGGCCTCTTGTTCCGCCCGGTCAGGAGACCGGGCGGAACTTGGAGGCGTTTTGGATGTCTCATTGTAACCTATCCGGGGTCAGGCGGCAAGTTTGGTCACGCAGTCGAGCAGTTGCCACGCGGCATCCTTTTGGTATAATAACTGTGCTGGATCGCGCGTGTCTCCCCAATTCGACAGGAGGTATGCCCATGGACATCGGTCGGGCTTTCGGCTTCGTCTTCGAGGACGAGCAGTGGTTTAGCAAGCTACTGCTCGGGGCGGTGATTTCCCTCATCCCAATTTTCGGTCAGTTCGCGTTGATCGGATACGGCATCACGGTGATTCGCAACGTCATAGCCGGGCATCCGCGTCCGCTTCCCGAGTGGGACGACTTGGGCGGCTACTTCATGGACGGGTTGATGATTTGGATCGCTCAAATCGTCTACGCGCTGCCGCTCATCATCGCGGCGTGCTTTATCTTCACCCCCGCGTTTCTGCCCCTGCTGGCGGGGGAAAACGAAAACCTGATGGCCATCCTCGGTGGTGTGTCGACGGTGTTGATCATCGGCGCCAGTTGCGTGATGGGCCTCTACGGCCTGCTGATCTGGCTGGTCACGCCGATGATTCAGGTGCAGTACGCCGTCCGCAAGGAACTTGGCGCGTGCCTGCGCGTGGGCGAGATCGTGCGCTTGACATTTAGCAACATCGGGAACATACTGATTGCGTTGGGGATGATCATGGTGGTCGGGGTGGTGTTCAGCACGGCAATCAGCGTCGCTTACGGCGTTCTGGGCGTCATTCCCATCATCGGTTGGATGCTGATGCTTCCGGTGGGGCTGCTGGTTTTGCCCTTTGGGGTGTGGGTGAACGTTTTCAGCGCCTATTTGTACGGCCAGGTTGGGCGGGCGAGCGGGTTCGCACAGGCAGTGTAGGGCGCGGGGTGCGGGATCGATCCGGGTTGTTCTGCCTGGCGATGGCGCTGGTCAGTTTCGTCCTGATCCCCGTGATCCCTTTCTTGCCCGGTATGGGGAGCCTGTTGGCGCTGGTGTTGGCGCTGCGGCAGCCCCCGCGCCGGTTGGTTACCGTCGCCGCGGCGGTCGTCGCCGTGGCAGGAATCGTTCTGGTTGCGACACAACTGGCGGCTGTGCTGTTGGCTGTGTTCAATGGTAGCTATTGATTGCGTTTTACTATCTATACGAAAAGGAGAAGAATAATTATGGCAGAAGAATACGTACAATACGAACCGGCTGAGGCGTTAGGGGAACCCAAGAAGAAGAACACCGGGTTGATCATCGGCATCGTGGTGGCAGTGGCGCTGATCCTGTGTTGCTGCTGCCTGGTTGCGCTCGGCATCATCTTCGGCGAGGACATCGTCAACCAACTGTCGCGCACCTTGCCGTTGCTGCTAACGGCCTAATCGCCCTTCCAGCGCTTAAACGGTCCCCCGTTTGGCTATTGGACACGCTCGTAACACTGCGGAGGCATCCTGAGGATAACGAGGGAGCCTCCGCTACATTTGTGTCAGGACATGCACGAAGCAGGCCCCATGATCGCGCCAATCGCAACCAATGGACGAACATCACCCGTAGAGATGCCCCGGCGGGGCATCTCTATACCGCTGTTGTAGCTCTGTCCCATGAACACCCCGGCTGACCTGGAAGGGATTTTGGAAGCCCTGCCGGCCTGTCCCGGCGTCTATTTGATGCGGGACGTGAAGGAACAGGTCATTTACGTTGGCAAAGCGATCAACTTGCGCAGCCGTGTGCGCTCCTACTTCACTCCTTCGGCGCAGGAGAACCCCAAAATCCGGCGTCTGGCGGGCGAAATCTCCGACATCGAGACCATCGTCACCGAGACGGAGCTGGAGGCGTTGATCCTCGAAGCCAACCTGATCAAGGCGCACCGCCCGCGCTTCAACGTGCGCCTGCGAGACGACAAGCGCTACCCCTACGTGGTGGTCACCTGGGCCGAGCCCTTCCCGCGCGTGCAGGTCACCCGGCGCGTCGAGCGGGACGGCAACCGCTACTTCGGGCCGTACACCTCCTCTGCCGCAGTGCGCCAGACGCTGGACTTGCTGCGGCGCTCTTTTCCCTACCTGACCTGCAACCGCACCATCGACGGACAGGACGAACGCGCCTGCCTGTACTACGACATGAAGCTGTGCCTGGGGCCGTGCATTGGCGCAGTGACGCAGGAGGAGTACCGGGCGACGATTCAGGGGTTGATTCGCTTCCTCGAAGGGCACAGCGAGGAGGTCGCTGCCGGTATCGAGAGCCGCATGCAGGTGGCCGCAGAGGCGCTCGACTTCGAGAAGGCCGCGGTGCTGCGGGACCAGCTCCACGCCATCCGCCAGGTGATGGAGCGGCAGAAGGTCGTCGCGGCCGCCGGAAATGACGAGGACGTGCTCGCCTTCGCCCGCGACGACGGCAACGCGTGTATGCAGGTGTTCTTCATCCGCGGGGGGAAGCTGCTGGGACGGGAATATTTCATGCTGGAGGGCGCGGAGGAGGTGGAAGACCGCGACGTGATGGCGGCCTTCCTCAAGCAGTTCTACGACGAAGCGGCCTACATCCCCCCCGAGGTGATCCTGCCCGAGGCCGTCACCGAGACGCTGGTGATCGAAGAGTGGCTGCGCAGCAAGCGTGGGGCAAAGGTGACCCTGCACGTCCCACGGCGCGGGCGGAAGCGGCAGTTGGTGCAAATGGCGACGGAGAATGCGGTGCAGATGTTGGACGCGCAGCGCGTGCGTTGGGAGCACGACACGCTGCGCCAGGAACAATCGCTAGACGAGTTGCAGCAGGCGCTCGACCTGCCCCAGCGCCCGGCACGCATCGAGTGCTACGACATCTCCAACACCCAGGGGACGCAGCCCACGGCCAGCATGGTCGTCTTCGAGCAGGGCGTGCCGCGCAAGTCGGATTACCGGCGCTTCGTCATTCGCACGGTGGAGGGGCCGGACGATTACGCGAGTATGGAGGAGGTGCTGACGCGGCGCTTCCGGCGCTGGCAGGCGGCGACCTCTGACGAGGTACTCGGCGCGCGTCAGGTGAAGGCGTGGGCACTTCTGCCCGACCTGTTGATCGTCGACGGGGGGCGCGGGCAGTTGAACGTGGCGCTTAAGGTATTGGCGGCCTTCGATTTGACCGATCGCGTGCCGGTGGCGGGGCTGGCCAAGCAGGAAGAGGAGGTGCACCTGCCGGGCAAAGCGCAGCCGGTGCGGCTGCCGCGCAGTTCGCAGGGGTTGTTCCTGCTCCAGCGCGTGCGCGACGAGGCGCACCGGTTCGCCATCACGCATCACCGCGAGCGGCGGCAGCGGGCCGGGTTGGCGTCGGAGTTGGATGCGCTTCCGGGCATCGGGCCGATGCGGCGGCGGGCGCTGTTGAAGGCATTCGGGTCGCTGGAACGCATCCGCGCGGCCAGTGTAGAGGAGCTGGCAGCGGTACCAGGCATCCCGCGAGTCGTGGCCGAGGCGATCAAAGAGCATTTGTAAGCTGCATTGCCCGAAAAAGGCTGCTTTGACCGCAAAGAGGTAAGGGGCGCGTCGAAGGAAGAAGATAGGGGTTTTGCGGCGAAGTGAGGTAACTGCGAAGCGTAGCTGAGCAGTTACAGGGACGCACAGATTTATACGTAAAGGGACTCCATGGCAACTCTAATCAATCTGCTGCCACACCTACGCTGGGTCGCACTGGCGCTGCTCGTTTTCGCCGTCGTCAGCGGCGGCATATGCGGGTTCTACATCCGCCGTGCGCGGACCGGCGCGTACTACATGCTGCGCGAGAGAGCGCGCAAGAAGGGGTATCGCTGGCTGCTCGTCAGCATCGGCACGCTGGTGGCGGGGTTGATTTTGGGGTTCTTCAGCCGGCCGCCGGATTTCCTGGTGCGCTTGGCCCCCGCTTCGCCCACGCCGACGGCAATGCCCACGGCCACGTTGGAGCCGCTGGACACGTCCACCCCGTCGCCAACCGCTACCGCCACCCGACGCCCCACGGCGACGCCGCCCTTCATTCCAACGTCGACGCCTTTGCCCACCGCCACGCCACCCTACACGCTACCGGTGAGCGCGCTCACCCCACAACCCAGCGCCGTCCCGGCCGGCCCGGAGGCGCACATCGCGTTCCGCACCTTTGCCCTCGGTGAAGAAAACGGCCAGCCGGTGGAACCCGGCGGGACCTTCGACCCAGGCGACCATCGCGTTTATTTCTTCTTCGAGTATCGGGGTATGGCCCCCAACGTGGTTTGGAGCTACGGTTGGTACCGGGAGGGTGTGTACCTGGACGGCGCGACGCGCCTGTGGGCCTTGGACGCAGCGGGCACGAACTTCCTGTACTTCAAGCCGCCGGGCGGGTACACAACGGGCACGTACGACGTCGCGGTGTGGATCGAGGACGTCTACCAGGGTGCGGCGCAGTTTGTGATTGCTGAATAGAGGCCATGATCGCTGCGCTCACAACCGATAAACGAAAATGGCTCCTGTCGTTGCGGGTCTCCTGACCCGCCGTTCCGCCCG
>JAFGOJ010000337.1 GCA_016926575.1 Anaerolineae bacterium
CACCACAGCCTGATCATCGAGTTTGGCAAGGAGGTCAAGAGTATGCGAGCGGAGGAGGCCGCCCGCCGCAATGGTATTGTCCTGGGCGCGGATTCTGCCGCCCAGCCAGCCGGGGGTTAACCCTACGGCATAGGCGTTTCTAATTGTCGTCAATGTCCCTTTCTAATTGTCGCTTGACACACTAGGATCGGTGTACCGGAGTGGGTTGTCTCCACAGTAGGCATATCTATTGAAGTTCTGTGGATCCGTTTGGTGCGGCACGATCGCATCCGCGCTGACGAAGCGCCCGAGACCTGAGTGGTAGAACCGTGCTCGCATGAACACAAGCCCTATGCTCGGCACGTTCTGCTGCCCGGTGAACCCATAATCCGTCGGGAGCGCCCCCGTGCTCCAGCGCACCTCCCCGTAGGGCTCATACCATTGTCGAACCGGCGATCCGCCATTTCCATCCGTCGTCAGGCTCGTGCTGCCCAAATGATCGGAATGCAGGAAAGTTACCGTCCCGCCCACCCGCAGCGCCACCCGCCGCGAGCCGTGATAGTAGTACGAGCGCCGCGCCACGAATCCGCCTCCGGCGTTCCAGTCCTCCTCCAGCAACTCCCCCGCGTAGATCGTCCACCCGCCGCCCGGCCCCGCCATCACCACCCGCGCGCCATCCGCATCATACCCGAACCGCGTCACGCTCACGTTGGCGCCCTGCGTCGCCGTCACGGCCACCAGCCGGTTCTCGACGTCGAACGCCTGCTCGTAGGTCATCGTCGCGGTCGCGCTGACCTCCACCCGCAGCACCATGTTGCCGTTGGCGTCGTGTTAGTATGTGACATGTGCGACGCTCGGGAGACGTCCCGAGGGTTGCGGCCGGGCGTATCCTGGGGCATCATGCCGTTTGTTGAGCAACGGGTGCGTGCGCCCCGGGTGCGCTACGTGTGGGCCGGTCGACTACGCCTATGGGAAGCCGCGCTGTGGCAAGCCCGCCGTCGTGTTTGACCGCCCGTTCGAATCCACTCAACTGGGAAGCTCGGCTCCCCGAGCCAGCCCGTATCTGTGTGTGACGTAACGACCCAAAAACGGATACGCCCGGCCAGCGCCGGTGTGGCCCACCGGCCCCTACCCAAGGAGTATAGTCCCATGTCCCCCAAACAACCACCGCCCACCCGCTTCATCGGCCTCGACGTCCACAAACACTACCTCATCGCCACCGGCGTCGACGCCGACCTCAACCAGGTCTACGGTCCCAAGCGCGTCCAGTTCGCCCATCTCGACGCCTGGATCGGCGGTACCCTCACCCCTCAGGACGCCCTGGTGCTCGAGATGACCACCAACACCTTCCAGCTCTACGACGAACTGCGACCCTACGTGCACTCCGTCACTGTCGTCCACCCACCCCACGTGCACCTCATCACCCGCGCGCAGGTCATGACCGATCGCATCGCCGCGCACGTGCTGGCGACCTTGCTCGCCAAGGGCCTGCTCGTCTCTATCTGGGTGCCCTCTGAGGAGGTCCGCGCCCAGCGCGCGTTGGTGGCCCAGCGCGCCAAGATGGTGCGCCTCGCCACCCAGGCCAAGAACCGCCTCCACGCCGTGCTGCACCGCTGCCACATCCTCCCGCCAGCCGAGGTCGAGCTGTTCGGCCCGCAGCAACGCGCCTGGTGGCTCGCGCTGGAACTCTCTCCACTCCAACTGGCGCGCGTGCGCTGCGATCTCGACACGCTCTCCTTCGCCCAAGAGCAGATCCGCCACCTCGAAGAGTCTTTCAAGGACCTGGCTGCCCAGGATGAGCGCGTCGCCCTGCTGGTACAACTGCCCGGCATCGGCCTCATCAGCGCACTGACGCTCCTGGCCGCCATCGGCGACATCCAGCGCTTCCCTGACGCCCGCCACCTGGTCGGCTACGCCGGCCTCGGCGCTCGCGTGCACGACAGCGGCCTCTCCTCCCGCAGCGGGCGCATCACCAAGGCCGGCCGCCGCGACCTGCGCGCCGTCGCCGTCGAGGCTGCTCAGACAGCCGTGCGCGTGCATCCGCATTGGCAGGCCCTGTTCCAACGCCTGGAGCCGCGCCTCGGGCGCAACAAGGCCATCGTCGCCGTCGCCCGCAAACTGCTGATCGCCGTCTGGTACGTGCTGTCGGAAGGCAGCGCCGACCGCTTCGCCGAACCCGAGTTGGTCGGACGCAAGCTACTCACTCTGGCCGAGGCGCTCGGTCGGGCCCGCCGCAACGGCGCCAGTCGGGCGGGCTTCGTCCGCCAGCATCTGGATCGCCTGGGACTGGGCGCCGAACTCGACGTAGTCAGCCGCGGACGGCGAGATCTCGCGTTGCCGCCCTCGATGCTGACCGCGTCCTGAGCGACATCTGATCCGATCGCTGCCCCCATGTACGCGCTGCTTGCTGCGGCGCGCTCTGGCCGCGCGCCAACTATGCCATTCCACCCACTGGGGGAGGGCTGCTGCCACCGAACCCGGCCGATTGCTTCACTTTCCCTCTTGACAAGCACATACATCTGTGTGTGTACTCGTATTCGTGATCATACGTCCCGCCGGCGCCGCCGGTGGCCTCGGCGCTCACCAGCCGGTCGAGCGAGTCGTAGCCGAACTGCTGCACCTGTTGCGCGCCCCCCGGTCCCTGCCCATCGGTGATGCTCGCGACGTTGCCCACCGGGTCATAGCTGTAGCTCAGGTCCTGCAGCGTGC
>JAFGOJ010000338.1 GCA_016926575.1 Anaerolineae bacterium
GGCCCCATCTACCTGGCCGACAGCGCCGACGAGCGGATCGTCGTGCTGAGCAAGGATGGCGCATTCGGTGCCCAGTTGCGCGCCCGGGACGGCGCGTTCGCGTCACTTCAAACCATCGCCTTCCAGGAAACAACGGGCCGCTTGTTCATACTGGCCGGAGGGCGGCTCTACGTCCTCGCCCTCGACGAACTCTCTTGAACCAGAGCAGCGGGCGCGGCCGTTTCCCCCCTGCTCGAGCTGTACACCTGGCGGCATTCTGCCAGGCTGTCTACCAAACTGGAGGTAACAATGAAAGGCAAACCTATCGCAATCGCCCTCATCGCGCTGGCGCTGGCTGCACTGGCGTGCAACGCCCCCGAAGACGGGACGCTCCCTACCAGCGCTCCAACGGTGACGCCCTACCAGCCCTCGTCCGGCGAAGAAACAACCACCGCGCCCACGCAAGAGGCCACCCCATCTACGGAGACGCCCACCCCAACCCTCGGCGCGACCCAGACGCCCACACCGACAATGACCGCCACGCCTCGCCCACTCCCCACCAACACCCCGGTTCCCGTCAGCACCGGCCCACTTGATTTTCAAGGGCCCATTATGCTCGGTTGGCAAGCGCTTGCCAGTGGAGATGTAGAGGTGACGCTGCAAATCTCCATTCAGGGTGGCGCCCCGCCCTTCACAATCCATCATGACGTAGAGGTGTTTGTAACATCCGAGCGGGATTACATCTTCACTCTGCAACGTAGTGGGTGCAGCCCGATCGTGCACACGGCCGTCGTAGAATCTGCCGATGGGCAGAGCGTATCACACGATTACTTCATCGCTGCGTCTTGGTGCGATTGATCGAATCGACCAGACGCCGAGCAAGTGAAAAGGAGGATGTAGCATGGCCGAAACAGAATGGCATTATCCAACGATCGAACGTGGCAGCAAACTCGGCATCCATTCCATCCGCCAGGATGGCGTGACCGGGTTTGCCCAGTCCATGGTCGATGGCGGCGGCGCGTTTTCGGTGATCAAGGCCGTCGATGACCTGGGGTGGCTGCTGCGCATCAAGACCATCAGCCCGGAGACGATCACCGTGGCCCGATTGGTGTCGGGATTGGAGGGCTGCGGCCACGTAGAGAAGCCGGAGACCGACCTGAACAAGATGGCCGACGCCTTGCTCAAGCTCATCACCGACAAGATCAATAGCGCCCCAAGCTTGCGCGACCGCGTCGACTATTGGGAGGTGGTCAACGAGCCCGACCCGCCGGGCACGGTGGGATACAGCCGCCTTTCGGAGCTGATGATCAAGTGCATGGACCGCGCCGAGCAGGCCGGGCTGAAGCTGGCCCTCTTCTCGCTGTGCGCGGGCACGCCGGAATGGGACGAGATGGAGGCGATGGTGGCGACCGGCGTGTTCGCCCGCGCCCGCCAGGGCGGCCACATCCTCACCCTGCACGAGGGCATCTTCAGCCCGCACGACCCGATCGACTTGTGGTGGGGGCACCAGATCCCCGGTTCCCCCGTGGTCGAAGGGGCGGGCGCGCTGTGCTTCCGCTACCGCTACCTGTACCACCTGCTCCAGCAGCGCGACGAAGTCGTGCCGCTCCTGGTCTCCGAGTGGTGTGGGTACGACCAGGGGCCGCTCTCGCCGCAGCAGGTGGTAGAACGGGTGCGCTGGTACGACGAAAGGGCGCGCCAGGACTACTGGGTATTCGCCTTCTGCCCCTTTACGCTCGGCTCGGTTCCGCCATGGGGCAGCCACGACTACGAGTTCGCCTACCCGGCCATCGTCGAGTACATGCTCTCCATCAAGGACGAAGAGAACGCGCTGCCGAAGGATGCACCGGTGAAGCCCAAGCCCGACGAGGACGAGGATGAGACGGCCTGCCGCGGCCTGCCGCGCGCGCAGTACAAGCGCGTCTACGTGCTCCTGCCGCCCGACGCGGGCAGCGCCTGGGCCGAAGCCGCCATCGGCGCGACGTGGGACGAGCGCCGCTTCACCGTCGGTGGCAGCGCCGACGACGCCGGCATCGGCGACCTGGACGACAAGGCCGTGGTGGCGGTCAATCCGGCCCAGTGGGGAGACGACCTGAAAGGGTTCTACGAAACCTACTACCCCGGCGTGACCTACGTCCCGCTGATGGCCAGCACACCGCAGCAGTTGGCGGAGCGGCTGCGCGGTCTCGCCGTATAGGATCGACCCATCGCTCGCCACACACCCCAACCCACCCGGCGGGGAATCGAACGGCCGCTGCTCGTCGCGCTCGTCGTTGCGGCATTGGCGATGGTGGCCTTCGACCGTCCTCTGGCGCGCGGCGACGGGCTGGCGTATTTCATGTGGCTCGACTCCATCGCCGGAGACGGCGACATCGACCTGGGCAACCAGGCGGAGCATTTCGCCCACGTCAACGCCTACCAGGTGTATTGGAACGCAGAAACGGAGCGCTGGGCCACCGATTTCGCCCACGGCTCGGCGCTCCTGCTTGCCCCCACGTACTGGCTGGCCCAGGCCGTCGAGCGGCTGGGCTGGCTGGACGTGAACCGCGAGTATTTCGTCGGTCTGCAGGGGCGGCCCTTCGTCTACAGCTTCTTCGGCATGCTGGGGGTGAATCTGCTCGCGCTGGGGGCGCTGGCGCTGGCCTACGCGGCGGCGCGGCGCTTCGCCGGCCCTGCGCCGTCGGCGTGGGCGGCGCTGCTGCTGTTCCTCGGCACGCCGGCACTGTACTACGCCACCATCGAGCCGTTCTACGCCCACATCCCGGCCACGTTCCTGGCGGCGCTCTCTTTCTACTGCCTGGTACGGGGCGAGGAGGGGCCGCGCGCACTCGCGTGGGCCTTCGCGGCGGGGCTGGCGGGCGGATTTGCCACGCTGGTGCGCTGGCAGATGGCGCTGCTCGTCTGCGGCGCGGCGCTGTGGCTGCCGCTGCGGCGCGCGTGGCGAGACGCGGCGGCGTTCGGCATGGGGTTTTGGGCCGTGGCCTGGCACGTGCTGTACACGTGGCAGTGGATGTTCGGCCAGCCGAAGGTCGTTTCGGCGGCCGAGAGCGGCTTCCTGAGCCTGCCGCGCCACTTCTTCGACGTCCTCTTCGCCGACGGGCGCGGCCTGTTCGTGTGGGCCCCGCTGACGCTGCTGGCGGTGGCGGGCTGGGCGCTCCTGGCACGCTCGAAGTGGGCGCTGGCACTCGCCCTGGGGGGCACGCTCTTCCTCCAGACGTTCATCAACGGCGGCGTGATCGACTGGTGGGGCGGCTGGTCCTACGGCATGCGCCGCATGACGGAGCTGTATCCGCTGTTCGTCGCGGGGTTGGCCTACCTGTTGGAGCGGACGGCGTCCCGGCGTTGGCTACGCCGGAGCGTGCGCACGGTCGCCGTCCTGTGCGTGGCCTTCAGCCTGCTGCTGTTCCTTTCGCACCTGAACTTCATCAACACCGTCGTGGAGCAGCCGCAGGGCGACCGGGCCAGCGTCGAGATACGCTACCAGCTGACCCAGTCCAGCTTCCACGTCACCTGGCTGGTGATCAAGGATCACTACGGGCCGTGGGCGTGGAGCCGGCCCGGGCCGTAGGGCCGTCGAGGCTAGAAATCGATCCCGTCCAGCACCCCGGCGCCGCGTTGGCGGCGCTTGAGCCGCCAGTTGAACAGGCTGGTATCGTACACCCCGCGTATCTTGAGCGCCGCCCACACCGCCAACGCCCCCGCCAGGATCGAAACCGCCATGTAGACGTAAAAATCTCCAAACGGGCGGTCGGGCCAGAGGCGCAGCAGAAAGAGGATTGCCAGTGTGATCAGGCTGCCGACAATCGTTGCGCCGGCCGGCAGGTAGCTATCGATGAAGATACTCACTCGCCCGCGGCGCTCCTCCGGCACGACGGATTGGAACGCCTTGCGGGCCGATTCGTCGACCGTCTTCTGCGTCAGTTTGGCCAGAATCATACACCCCGTCGCGCCGACGATGGCAGTCTGCACGACCATCCAGATCGCCCCGAGCAGCGTGGCCGCCGGGTGGACGATGAAGGCGTTCTTCAACTTGATCGCCTCAATCAGACGGCTGGTCACAAAGCTTTGAATGAGGAACGACGTCACCACGAGCCCCAACTGGTAGATGCCATAAAACTGCTGGTAGGCTTCCTGGCTCGCGAACGCCCCATCCGAAACAACCAGGAACCGGAACTCGTTGATGGTGAGGGTGACGCTGATAGCAGCGGTGGCGAGGGCCAGGTAGCGGAACGATGGCACCTCCTGCACGAACTCCCACCCCTCCGTGAGCGTCTCGCGCATCGAGTCCTTCTGCACCACCGTCTTGCGCACCCTGACGTTCCGCAACCCAATGCCGATGACCAGGAAGGAAACGATGTAGATCAAGACGTTGAGGCTCAGCACCTCGTAATCGGCGATCTGCAACCGGGCGAACAGGCTGGGGGCGGCGGCGGCGAATCCGATTCCCACGAGCTTGCCGAAAAAGCTACCGCTGGCGAGCAGAGGGAAGATGCGCTTGGCCTGGGCCATGTCGAAGACGTCGTTGCCCAGAATCCAGAAAATGAGCGGGTAGAACATCCACTGCAAATCGACCAGGACGAACATGATGGCATAGATGATCCGCCCGTCGAGCTCGAATGAGAACATCAGCCGCAGGCCGAGGTACACCAATCCCAGACCGACGATCATCCAGCGCATCAGCTTCTTGCGCTCGAAACGGTCGACGATGAGCGACTGGAGCGCGCCGAGCAGCAGGATCAGCGCCATGTCGATCAGCCATAGGACAAGGATCTGGCTCACGTCGCTGCCTTCCTGTTTGATGAAGCCGCTCACGGAAACGATCTTGGCGATCTGCTGGGCAACCGAGTTGCTGATCAGCAAAAAGCCCAACGTCAGAACAAGACCCAGTTCGCCTTCACGCAGGCGCAAGATACGCGTTAGAAAGTCTTTCATCGATCAACTCCTTATTCTTCCGGTAACTTCTCAATAAAGCGGGGAGAAGAGGGAGGGTTTTGCGAGCGGCGAAGCCGCCCGCCGCCCCCACTTTTTGAGAAGATACTTCTTCCACGCTACGCACTTGCAGAGTGGCGGAGGCGTTCCAGCATCTCGCACTTGAGATGCAGCGCCTCATTATCAGAGGGAGCGGCGATGATACATCCGAATCTGCGGTACGCCAGAGCTGAAGTGACAGTGATAACGACCCCTCGCGGAGCGTTTTGCATAGGATAGAGCAGGTCGTCCAAGACGTGCATCAACGTGTCCACGTCGTCGATGCCCGCGCTGTCGACCCCGTTGTCGCTCAACAAGGTGACCTGGTCAATGTAATCCGCGCCGAGTGTGTGGCGGGCGAACTCGTGGACGTGGGTTCCGCCCGTGCGGCGCGCGTTGATCTCCAACAGGAAAAGCCGCCCGTCGTCGTCGATGACGGTATCCAGGTCGAAGTGGCCGGCGTAGCCCAAGGCCTGGAGGTGTGCGGCGATGGCCAGCCCGCTCTCTTCCAGGCGCGGGTACCATGGCGCGTCGAGCAGTGTGCGGCTCACCATCACCCCCGCGAAACGGCCAAATGCCCCGAAGATTTGCCGGGAGAGGTAGGTGACCTCGGGCGGGCCCGCGCCGGCAGGTGGGACGTACAACTCCAGCGAGGGTGAGAGGTGTACCGTGGCATCGACGTACCGCTCGACGACGAGCACGTTATTCCGCAGGAACGGGTTTGCGTCCAACCGCTCTCGCGTCGCCGCGGGCGTGACGGCGGGCTGTACGGCGGGAAACACTTCGTGTCCGATGCCGCTTTCCCCGTCGTTGCTTTTGACCACACACCCCTGGCCGCGCGCGTTGAACCAGGCAATCACCTCGACGGCCTGGGCGAGGCAGGTGCAGATCACGGCCGTGCTCAACATATTGGGGCCGGCAATCCACGTCGGCACCAGCGCGTGGAATCCGGCCTTGGTGCCGATATAATCGCGCAGCCAGCGCGCGTCTGGAGCCGGGCTCTCGGGCAGGTGAACGGTCAGGTGATGCTCGGTGCGCAGCACCTCGGCCAGGTGCAAGAACTCGGGCGTGGTGGCGTAGGGCACGAGTTGCAGTGCGCGTTGGGGGCCGGCGTAGGCGACGAGTTGGTCGAGCAGGGCCGGCTCGCGCAGGATGTCGAGGCTCAGTTGTTGGGTGGAGCGCACCGGAGCCACGGCGCGCGTGTCGGAATAGCCCCAGCGGTGGCAGATGGTCTGCGCGTGGGGAATGGGCGCTGTGGTGAAGACGAGCTTGGGATCGCCCAGCCAGAACAAAGCACGGTCGCCGCGATAGCGCCGCGTTTCGATGAAGCTCGGATCACCAGCCCGCTGCAAAAAATTACAAGCGACTTCCAGGTTATTGTAGACGGCGACGACAGGTACGCATGGCTTCTGGGCGGGCAGTGTCGTCATACCGATTTCAAACGGTCTCGTCGGGCGTTTCGGGGCTTATCGCGCCGGTTGGTTCAGACTTTATCTCGTCCAGGCGGCGCATCTCCCGCGCGCGGGCGCGCAAATCCTGGAAGAAGTCGGTGTCCACGATCTCGTCGACCTGTTTGGCGCGTTTGGCGTGGTCGATCTCGATGCGCAACTCTTCGACCTGGCGGCGCAGATTCTTTTCGCGTGCCTGGACCTTGTCGATCATCACGTCGAAGACCGCCGCCAGCGTGCTGATCTCGTCGCGCAGACGTCCTTTCTGCAGGTGCGAGAGGTCCTGGTTGTAGTATCCCAGGCTGGCCTTTTCGGCCACGCGCGTGAGTTCCACGATGGGTCGGCTCAGAGTGCGGGCAATCACCAGCACGAGGGCAAACAGGGTGATGTACGTGATGCCGAAGGCCAGCACGATGCGGTCCTCGATGGCCTGGCGCACTTCGAGCACGTACCCGGCCTCGAAATCGATGCCCAGCGCGCCGACCTTCTCGCCCGCCGAGTTGTAGATCGGCGTGCGGCCCGAAATCCAGTACCCATAGTCGTCGAAGTAGCCGAAGTGACCCTCCTCCTCCAGCTTGAGGACAGTCTCACTCAACCCGCGCCACGAGGAGCCGCTGCTGATGTAGGATTCGAGGAAATGAACGCCTTCAGGGGGTTCACGCACCGCCCAACTGCTGCCGATGTAGACGATCTCGTACTCTTCGTCGCCCGGGACGTAGGTATAGAAGTTGGCCCGCGGTTCGATTTCCGCGGCGGCGGCCAGCCAACGCACGTGCTCCCAATAGCGCGTGTCGTCGGTGTACCCATCCTCGCGCGGCACCCCTTCTTCGTACAGTGCCACCAACATATCGCCGTCGATGTTGGCGGCTGTTCCCATCAGCGTGTCGACCATATCTTCCACGATGCGTTGCTCGGCGCGGTCACTGGTAAAATTGTAGAACCAGTAGAACGCGACGGCGAAAACTACGGCAAACACCAACGTGAACCCTACCAGCAACTTGACGAACAAACTAACGCGCCAGGTCTTCTTCTCTTCCTGCGGTACGTTCTCTGCCATATCCCTCACTCCTACACAAAAGATAACCCGTCGCCTACAGGGCTGCAGCATGCTACGCCTCTGGAGGGCAATTTCTGCCCGTTCACAGAGCCTCACGGAACCATAGGTGAACCAATCGACCTCAACGCCTGCGCTACCGCCCAATGATCCATTGGCAGATGGTAGTGATCCAGCATAAACGCCCGCACCACAGTCTCCAACATCACCGCGTCCGACGGGTCGAACCGCTCCGGGTGGATGGGGAACCCGCCCAAATAGGCGCGGCGGAAATCCGCCTGCGCCAGGCTCTCTGCAACGTTGTCCTGCGTCCGCGCCTGGCGGAAGTGAGGTTCGTGGTACACCACCGGCAGCTCGACGAAGCCGAATTCGCGGTAACGTGCGACCAGGCGGGGGTATTGAACCTCCAGAAACAACCCGACCGGCAGTTCGCTTCCGGTGGCCTGCGCATCGATCTGTAGTTGGTCGAGGCCGCACCCAATCAGCCACTCGGACACGCGCTTACCCTCGACACGCAGGTGGCGGTAGGCAGGCCGCACGCCAACGTATACCGTCAAGCCCAGGCCGCGCTGCGGCGCATACTTGAAACTGAGCAGCCCCGCCGCTCGGCCATCGACCTCGACCAACCACTGGTGATTGATAAAGTGCGGGTCTGCAAACGCAGACCGGAGCGCCTTCCAACGCAAGCGCTCCGACGTATGTGCGTATTGCGGAAACAACTCGACAAACACGTCCACCAGGTCATCCAGCCGCTCCAGATTCCCCCCGATGACGTCGTGTAGAGCAAGGCGTTCGCCGGATGGCCCGAGTGTAAGTTGATCGATCATGAGCACACAGCCGAACGTTGATAGTGCCTGTAAGTATATCCTGTTCATTGTAAAAGTCAATGGAATGGTGTATGATGGTAGACGTAAATCGTCAAGTGGAGGAATCGATGCTACAAAAGATCAAATCATTGTTCCTTGGCCCACCCTTGCCTACCCGGGCGTTGACCCACGAACGGCTCAGCAAGATGCAGGCCCTGGCTGCCTTCTCCCCAGACGCCCTTTCATCCATCGCCTACGCCAACCAGGAAATCTACCTGGGTCTGGTCATCGCCGGAAGCGCCGGGCTGGCCCTCTCCTTCCCCATAGGGCTAACCATTACGGGGTTGTTATTGATCGTAGCACTATCTTACCTTCAGACAATTCAGGCGTACCCTTCAGGAGGCGGATCTTACGCAGTGGCGCGCGACAATCTGGGCACGCTGCCGGGCCTCGTCGCCGCCGCCGCGTTGTTGGTGGGGTACTTGCTCACCGCCGCAGTCAGTTTAACCGCCGGGGTCGAGGCGATTGCCTCCGCCTTCCCGGCGCTCTGGCCGTACCGCGTCGGAATTGCGCTGGCACTGTTGGGGATCATCACGCTATTGAACCTGCGCGGACTGCGAGAAACGGGCAACCTGATGGCCATTCCCGTCTACTTGTTCCTCTTCACCTACTTTTTTATGCTGGCCTATGGGGTGGTGCGCGCCGCGTTGGAAGGCCCCACGGCGTTGGTCGAGGTCGCGCCTCCGCCACTCGCTGCGGTGACGCTGCCCCTCATTCTGCACGCCTTCTCTGCAGGCTGTACCGCGCTGACCGGCATCGAGGCCATCAGCAACGGCGTGCCCGCGTTCCAAGCTCCTGAGACGAACAACGCACGCCGCACGCTGTTGGTGATGGCTGGACTGATGGGGGCACTCTTCGTAGGCAGCCTGGGCTTGATCCAGTTTATGGGGGTCGTTGCGGGTCCCGAAGAGACCATCCTCTCGGCGCTGGCGCGCCGCGTTCTGGGTCCGGGCGTGGCCTACTTCGTCGTCCAGGGCACGACAATGCTCATCCTGGCCGTCGCAACCAACACCAGTTTTGCCGGCTTCCCGCGCCTGGCAGCGCTCCTGGCGGCCGACGGCTTCATCCCGCGCCAGCTCTCGGGGTTGGGCGACCGGCTGGTCTTCGCCAACGGCATCATTCTCCTGTCGCTAGCGACCGGCGTGCTGATCGTCCTGTTCGGCGGCGACAGCCACGCCCTCATCCCGCTCTTCGCCGTGGGCGTGTTCCTGGCATTTACCCTTTCGCAAGCCGGGATGATCGTATATTGGTACAAAGAGCGCGGGCGCGGGTGGTGGGTGAAAGCGGCCCTGAATGCCCTGGGCGCTCTGGCGACCGCTTCGACCGTCGTCATCGTGGGCTTCAGCCGCTTTTTGGAAGGGGCCTGGATCACGCTGCTGGTGATCCCGCTGCTGGTGGTCGTCTTTCTGCACATCCGATCCCACTACCAGGACGTGGCCGCCCAACTGTCCTTGGGATGCAGCCCCACGCCCTGCCCGCCCCCCGCGCCGCCGCGCGTGGTGATCCCCGTCTCGGGCGTTCACCGCGGGATGGTCGATGCCGTGAATTATGCCCGTTCCATCTCCAACGACGTGACAGCGGTCTACGTGCAATTGGATCCCGGAAACACGAGCATTACGGAGAAATGGCAATGCTGGTGGCCCGACATCCCACTGGTGATCCTAGCCTCTCCCTACCGTTCCCTGGTCGGGCCGCTGCTCGAGTTTCTGGACGAGACGGATGCCCAACACGCCGACGGGCAGATGGCGACGGTCGTGCTGCCGGAGTTCGTGCCGGCCAAGTGGTGGCACAGCGTGCTGCACAACCAGACGGCGCTGCTGCTCAAGGCGGCGCTGCTCTACCGCCGCCGCAATCGCGGCTACCAACAGGCTATCATCGACGTCCCCTATCACCTGCAACGGTAGGCTGTGCACCTTCCCGGAAGCTGTAGCTTCCGGGAAGGTGTGCAAACGCCGGGGTTATACCTGTTCTTCCACTTCAGGCGCGGCTTCCTCCACCGGCTCGACGGCCGGCGCAGGGGCCGCCACGCGGCGATAGGTCCGCGCGGCCGGGTACGGCACCGCCCCGAAGCGCGTCAACACCGCCGCCCCCAACCCGATGCAGACCAAAAAGAATGGCAAGATCCAGCCGATGCAGGGGATCAGGTTGAGCAGGCCGCTCAAGAACGTCAGCAGCCCCGCCCCCAGCGCGGCGCTCCAGAAGGGATTGCCGCTGCCGCCAACGATGCGGTCACCGATGTGAATGCCCACAGCGATCCATCCGTAGACCGCCGCGATGCCCACCAGGAGCATGACCAGGAACGCGATCGGCGACAGGCAGATCGTCACCGCCAGCCCCACCACCACGATCAGCGCGACGAAGAACGTCAGCAGGCCCATGCCCAGCGCGGGGAGCAACGATTGGATGCCCGCCTCGCCGACGCGCAGCGCGGGCCGCGGCCACAGCACCGCCACTAACCCGCCCAGACCGGCCATCAACAGCGTCAACAACATCACTTGAACCGACTGCACGAACGCGCCGCGCACGAACGCGCCCGGGCCGTCGCGGATGACCCGGACCGGGTTGGTGGGCTCGGTCGGCGCAGCGGGCACGAAGGGAATCACGAAATTGCCGTTCCACAACTCCCCTGGGCCGAAGACGTGCGGCCCTTCCACGACCGCGCCCTCTTCCCAGTCCACGTCGCCACCGAAGGACGTGACGCCGCCTTCCACCTCTGCCGTGTCCTCCAGATCGGCGCTGCCACCGAAGACGGCCACGTCGCCCTCGACAACGCCACCCACGTCGACGCTGCCGCCCCAGACGACCACGCTGCCTTCCACCCGACTACCATCCTCCAGTTCGGCATTGCCACCGATGATGACCAGGTCACCTTCGACCACGTCGCCGGATTCGAGGACGAAGTCGTCCCACACGACCATGCCCGGAGGCTGGTCGTCGTCTGCCAGTGCCGGCGCAGCGGGAAGCGAAACCACCACCGCCGCGATGAGTGCCACTACCATCAACCGTAAAGCTCGCATCGTTTTACCTCCACTGAAAAGTACCATCTGTTATTCGCCGACCAGTTCGAGATCCAAAGCGCCCATCCCCAGAGTTGCCTCGACGATCAACTCGATCTCCGATTCGCCATACGCCTCGTTGACGTAGTCGCTACCCAGGCGCTGCCAATCCCCGTCCGTGTCGACCGAACTCAGGCCACCCTCGACCTGCACGCGCACCCCCACATCCTCCGGCAGGCGCAGCACCACCATGCCCGTGCCGGAGGTGACGCGCACGCGCGCCGAGCGCGTCCACGCGCCGCTGAAGTCGAGCGTCGTCTGCCCCACGCCGGCCTCTACCTGCACCTCTTCGGGGCTGGCGTTGCCGATGCCGACAATCTCGAGCATGGCAGCCCCAGAGCGCACGCGCATCTCATCCATCTCGGCCTGGTTGGGCGCGTCGAACGCGATGTACAGATCGCCCGCCCCGGCATCGAGAAAGAGGTCCGTGATGGCCAGGCCGGTGAAGTCCAGATCGCCCTGGATGGCGCCGATCTCCATGTCCATTTCCAGCGGGACGTCCGGGGAGAAAGACAAATCCCACTCATTTTCCATCTCCGACGAATTGGGGAAGCCCTCCGAGTTCCCCTGGCTGATACGGAGGTTTCCGTTCTCCCAGGTCACCTCCGGCGCCCACTCCTCGACGTTGGTCTGAAAGTACCCTTCCAGCAAAACGTCGGGGTCGCCTGCGGCCAGGCTGAGCTCGCCGGCGCCCAAGATGATGTCGACCTGCGCCTCGGTCACGCCGTCCGCCGGGATCTCTTCCTCGTACGACTGCATCGCTCCCACCTCGACCTCGGGCAGGTCGAGGTCGATGTCCGGCACCTCGATCGTCGGCACGGGAAAGGGGAAGCAGCAGCAAGCCAGGCTGCTGAGAACCAACATCATCGAAACGACTACAAGTGATACGTATTTCATCTCTTTACCTCCAAAGTTGTGTCTTGATGTATCTTCTCGAAAAGTGGGGGATGGGGGTTTTGCGGGCGGCTTCGCCGCCCGCAAAACCCCCATCTTCTCCCCGCTTTATTGAGAAGTTACGTCTTGATCGACGTCTGCGTCGATGGATACCTCAGTTTGCAGACCAGCCCCAGCCACGCCAGGTTGGCCGCCATCGCCATCGCCAGCCCGCCGACCGCCAACAGGGCCGCCGGCAGCGCCAGCGCGCCGAGCGTCACCCAAAAAGAACCGAGCAGGGCCAGCGTCGCGTCGCACAGCCGCCCCAGCGTGACCCTTCCCGCCTCCAAGAGCGGCAGGATCGCGCCGGCGCTCGCCGACAGGGAAAGCAGCGCCGGCCCCACCAGCAACACGGCCGCCGTCATGCCCCCCAGGCCGAGGGAGATGGCCCCCAGCACGACGCGCCGGTGGTGGTGCCGCCGGTCGACGCGCGCCGCCACCCGTCCGGCAAAGCCGACCGGCGGCGCGACCGGCGGTACGTGCCGGAGCACCTGCTCCAGCGCGTGCAGGCGTTCCCACTCGGTGCGGCAGGCGGCGCACTGAGCCACGTGCGCCTCCAGATCGGCTTGCTCCCGCGCGCCCAACTCCCCATCCAGCGCGCACATCATGCTTGCCAGCATCCGTTCACACTCCATGCACTCCCTCCTCCAGCGCCTGGGCCATCGCCCGGCGGGCGCGGTGCAGGCGCGACTTCACCGCGCTGACCGTCAGGTGCAGCACCTCGGCGACCTCTTCGTAGGAGCAATCATGCCAATACATCAGAATCACCGCCATCCGGTCGGTGGGCGAAAGCGCCTCCAGCAGCGCCTGCACCCCGGCCTGGCGCTCACGTTCGAGCACCGTGCGCTCCGGTTCCACGTCACCGGCCGCGCGGAGAACCACGTCGTCCAAAGAGAGCGTTGGGCGTTGCCGCCGCATCCGGTCGATGCAGTGGTGCGCGGCAATCGATAGAAGCCAGGTGCGGAAGGGACGCTTGGGATCGTAGCGCTGCAAGTTACGAAACGCACGCAGAAACGTCTCCTGCGCCGCATCCTCCGCCTCCATCCGCTCCCCCAACATGCGATAGGTCACATTGTAAACGGGCGTCTGGTACACCTGTACCAGGCGGCTGAACGCTCGCGTGTCGCCTTCCAGGGCGCGCTGAATCCAAACGGTCTCTTCCATATCCACGCTTTCTACTATACTATACGCACATCCCCCCCGCAAGGTTGCATGAAAAAGCGGCCCAACGCCGGGGTGGGAGGAACCCGTTGGAACACCCGGCGGGGCCGCTGCGAATGGGTAGAGACCGCTGGCGGGGGCACGGCGCGCCGTGCCCCACAGGCTCAAGGCAACACGTCGAACTCGGCGTCGGCAGGCATGCCGGGCTTGAGCAGCCCCTCGGGGTTGGGCACCCGCACCCGCACCGCGTAGAACGTATTCATACGCTCCTCGGCCGTCGCCACGTTGCGCGGCGTGAACTCCGGCTGGTCTCCAATGGTCGTCACCTGCCCCTCGAAGGTCCGGCCGGGAAAACTGTCGACCGCCACGCCCACGGACTGCCCCAGCCGCACCTGCCCGACGCGGTTCTCCGGCACGTAGACCTCCAACGTCACCGTGCTCAGGTCGGCCAGCGTGAGGATCGTTGCCGCCGGGGCTGCGATCTCACCAATGCGCAACACCTGTCCCATCACGACGCCATCGATGGGACTGACGATGGTGCACTGATCCACCTGCACCTGCAAGACCCGCACCTCGGCCTCGGCATGGCGTACTGCCGCCTGCGCCACCGCTACCTCTTCGGCGGTCGGTCCCGACAGCACATCGTCCAACTGTGCCCGCGCCACCGCGACCTCCGCCTCTGCGGCGCGGTAGGCACCCTCTGCCGCGTTGGCCTGAGCGATCAGGCCCAGCGGTTGGCTGCGGATGCCGAGGAGGTGGGCCAGCAAGCTCCGTGCGGTCTGCTCGTCGGCCTGGGCTGCGGCCAAGGCCTCGCGTGCGGCCAACACCTGGAAGTCGGCGATCTCGCGCCCCATCGATCCCGCCGCCTGCTGGTCGCGCAGCAGTTCCTGGCGCGCCAGTTCAGCCTCGGCCAACTCGACGCCCTGGGCCGCCAGGTCCGCCTGCGTGCGCGCCTCGACGACCTGCGCGTCGATCTCCTGCGGGGTGTCGAGCGTGGCGAGGGCGTTCTCCCACGCGGCGCGGGCGCGGTCGCGCCGCGCCGCGGCGGCGGCCAGGAGGGCCCGCATCGCAGCGACCTCTTCCGCGCGCGGGTCGGCCTGAACCAGCGCCAGGTCAGCCTGGGCCGTGACGAGTGCGGCTTCGGCCTGCCCCAGTTGCAGCAGCCAGGGCGTCGCGTCGAGCGTCACCAGGGGATCGCCCGCCTGCACGGCCATGCCCGCCGCCACCGGCGCGTTGAGGATTCGCCCGCCCAACTCGGTCGCCACGCGCATCTCGTCGGTCTGGATTGTTCCGGATGCCATCAGTGGGTCGCCAGCCCCGGCGTGCACGGGCGAGCTGCACCCACCGGCGAGCAGAATGAGCAACAGGCCCGCCAGCAGCCAAAGAGTCGTTGATGTGTTATCCTTCATCGTATCACCTATTCCGAAAATAGACCGTCTCGATGTAGGGCGGGTTTCTTACCCGCCGACCAGCGGTTACCAGGACTTTGCAGGGGCTCCGCC
>JAFGOJ010000044.1 GCA_016926575.1 Anaerolineae bacterium
CTCGTTCAACAATGCCTTGCAGGGGCTCCGCCCCTGCACCCCGCCGGGGAAACGGGTAAACCTGCGGTTTACCTTCCGGTTCCCCCGAACCCCTTCCGCAAATGGGTTCCGGTCAACGCCTCAGGCGGCCCCTCTTGTTCCGCCGGGTCACGGACCCGGCGGGAGCGCGGAGTAAAGATGGATGTCACGCTTGCAGCGTGACATCCATACCAGCCCTGTAGGGCGGGGGTCAAACCCGCCGGCCGTGGTCTTTGTGATAGGAGCGTAGCATGGCCCCTACAGGCGATTTTCGTTCATCGGCAGCGAGCGCCAGATATGGGCCCTACTTTGAAATAAGTATCTCGTATTAAAGCACAAAACCCCAGGCTTGCAAGCCTGGGAACAGAAGACGCGGGGGTACAGGGGCGCGACGCGCCCCTATCAGGCCTTGCCAATCGCGGGCGGCGGGTTAAAAACCCGCCCTGCGTTGAGACGGCCATCACATCCCGACGTCGGCGATCTGGCCGCCGGTTGCGCGCCGCAAATCCTCGAACGCCAACGCGATCATCTCGTCGACCGCGCCGCCGGAGACGTAGACGGTGGCGTGCTGAGCCAGCCCGGCGTCGATCCACACCGGCAGGGGCGCGACGCACCCGACCGGAGGCACCGCACCGGGCGGGTAGCCGGTCTCCGCAGTGACGCGCTCGGCCGAGGCGATCATCACCCGCCGAGCGCCCAACAGGCCCTTCAATCGCCGCGTGTCGACGCGCCGGTCGCCACCCACCAGGACCAGCGCCGGTGCGCCGTCGGCCAGGAAGAGCAGCGACTTGACCACTGCCCCCAACGTGACGCCCAAAGACTCGGCCGCCTGGTCGGCCCGGGCCGCGTGTGCCCGGTAGCGCCGGTAAGCGATGCCCGCTGCCTGGAGGGCCGCCTCTACGTCTGCCGGTCCCCTCTCACTCATCCTGCCTCCTCGACACTGACCGCCTCTGGGCCGACGATGTCCGCCAGCTTCATGCCCAGTTCGGGGCAGAAATGAGTGACGTCGTTAGGAAATTCGAGCAGTTGATCGCCATTCGGCCCATTTTTCAGGACGAAGACGAAGCGGTCCTGGCCGGAATAGGAAACGAGCACCTCGTGAACGGCGGAAAGCAGCGCGAAATCGCCCACTTGATCGCCGCTGCGGCGCAAGGTGATTTTGACCGTGCGCTGGCGGGTGGGCCGCTGCACCGGTTGGGGCGCGATGTCGGCGGGCGGGGCCGCCAGGCGCGGCAGCGGTTCGCGGGGCCGCACCATCTCGTGCGGCAGCTTGACCCACTCGCAGATCAGGCCCATGTCGTCGCGCCGGCTGCTCACCCTGCCGCAGACCACCACGATCCGGTCGGGTACCCACACCGCTTTGGTCTGCTCCCACACGCGCGGGAAAACGACCACGTCGCAGGAGCCGCTCAGGTCCTCCAGGGTGACGAAGGCCATTTCTTCCCCCTTCGAGCGCGTCATGTGGCGGCGGATGCGCCGCACCACCCCCAGGAGGGTGACCGTCTGCTCGGGCTGTTCGTCCTCCAGTTGGGCGATTTGAGTGGTGACGAAATCGGCCAGCTCGCGCAGCGGCTGGGAGAGCGGGCTTTCGGAGATGTACGTGCCGGCCAGTTCCTTCTCCCAGTCCAACACCTCGCGCTGCGACGGTTCGACGATCCGCCCCAGGCCCGCGAACAGATCCTCCTCCCCCTCCAATTGGACGCCGGTGGCCTCGCCGAAGAGGCTCAACTGCCCCACGTCCTGCGCTTGGTGCATGCGCGCGCTGAGGCCCATGATCCGATCCAACGCAGCCAGCAGCCGGGGCCGGTCGCCGAGCGCAGCGAGCGCGCCCACCTTGATCAGGCACTCCAGGGCCCGCCGGTTGACCGTGCGCAAATCGACCCGCCGGCAGAAATCTTGAAGGTTCTCGAAAGACTGTCCCGCGCGCCGGGCCACGATCTCCTGCACCGGGCCGTCGCCCACGTTCTTGACCGCGCCCAATCCGTAGCGAATCGCCTCCCCCTGCTCCGTCTGCTCGATGGCGAAGTCGAGCTCCGAGTGGTTCACGTCCGGCGGGAGCACCACGATCCCCATACGGCGGCACTCGGTCACCAAAAAGCCTACCTTCTCCACATTATTGCGTTCAACGGAGAGCAGGGCGGCCATGTACTCGAGCGGGTAGTGAGCTTTCAGATACGCGGTCTGGCAGGTGAGGACGGCGTAATCGGCGGCGTGGCCCTTGGGGAAGCCGTAGCGGGCAAACGCCTCCCAGTCCTCGAAAATGCCCGTCGCGTCGTGTTCCGAGATGCCGCGCTGCACCGCGCCGCCGACGAACTGCTCGCGGTGCTTGAGCAGTTCCTCCTTCTTCTTTTTCGCCACTGCCTTGCGCAGAAAGTCGGCCTCGCTGGCAGTGTAGCCGGCCAGGTTGGTGGCCGCGCGCATGATCTGCTCCTGGAACACGGTGATGCCGAAGGTCTCCGCCAGGATCGGTTCGAGGGCCGGGTGGCGGTATTCGACCTCCTCCTCTCCGTGCAGGCGGCGGATGTAGTTGGGGATGTACTCCATCGGGCCGGGCCGGTAGAGGGCCAGCACGGCGACGATGTGCTCGTAGCGCGAGGGGCGCATGTCCTTCAACACGCGGCGGAACCCGGCCCCTTCGACCTGGAAGACGCCGGACACGTCGCCGCTGGCGATCAGCCGGTAGATTTGCGGGTCATCCAGCGGGATATTGTCCAGGTTGAACGCGATGCCGTGGCGTTTTTCGATCAAGTCGCAGGCGTAGTGCATGATCGTCAACGTGCGCAGGCCCAGGAAGTCCACTTTTAGCAAGCCGATCGACTCCAACTGCTCCATCGGCCACTGGGTGACGGCGTTGAGCACCGACTCCTCTTCTTCGGTCGAAGAAGCCTCTACCCCTTTGGTGGGCCGGTTGAGCGGGCAGTAGTTGGTCAGCTCAGTATCGGCGATGATCACGCCGGCGGCGTGGGTCGACGCGTGGCGCGCCACGCCCTCCAACTTGGCCGCGGCGTCCAACAGGCGCTTGATGTAGGGGCGAGTTTCGTAGATGGCGCGCAGATCGGGGACGCTTTCGAGCGCCTGCTCGATGGAGACCGGCTTGCCGGGGACATTGGGGATCAGGCGGGCCACCTGGTCAACGTCGCCCAGGGGGATGTCGAGGGCGCGGCCCACGTCGCGCACGGCCGCCCGCGCGCCCAGCGTCCCGAAGGTGATGATCTGGGCCACGTTCTCCTGGTGGTACTTTTCGATGGTGTAATCGATCAACTCGCCGCGCCGGTCGTCTGGGAAGTCCAGGTCGATGTCGGGCATCGAGATACGACCGGGGTTGAGGAAGCGCTCGAAGATCAGGTCGTTGGCCAGCGGGTCGACCATCGTGATCCCCAGGCTATAGGCGACGATGGAGCCGGCCGCCGACCCGCGCGCGTTGTACCAGATGCCGCGCTGCTTGGCCGCCTGGCACAGGTCCCACACGATGAGGAAGTAGGTATCGAAGCCCATCGTGTGGATGATGCCCAGCTCGTGTTCGAGCCGTCCCATCACCTCGGCGCTGGCATCCCGGTCGCCGTAGCGCCACCGCAGGCCCTCCAGGCATAGCCGGCGCAGGTACGACTCGGCCGTGTGACCCTCGGGCACATCGAAATTGGGCAGGTGGTAGTGGCCGAACTCGATCTCGACGTCGCACATCTCCGCCACGCGCAACGTATTCGTCAGCGCTTCGGGCACTTCGGCAAAGAGGTGCGCCATCTCGGCGGGCGAGCGCATGTAGAACGTGTCGCCGTCCATGCGCATGCGGTCGGCCTCTCCGACCACCTTGCCTGTGCCGATGCAGAGCAGGATGTCGTGAGTGGCGGCGTCGTTCCGGTCGACGTAGTGGATATCGTTAGTCGCCACCAGCGGCACGTCGTAGCGGCGCGCCAGGTCGATCAGCCCGCGGTTGATCGCAGGCAGCTCCTGGATGTCGTGCTGTTGGAGTTCGAGGAAGAAGCGCCCCGGGAAGCGGTCCTTGTACCAGGCGACCACGCGCTCCGCCTCCTCGTTTCGCCCCTGGCGAATGAGGCGCGGAATCTCCCCGGAGACACACGCCGAGGTAACGATCAGCCCCTCGCCATACTCTTCCAGCACCTGCTTGTCGATGCGCGGCTTGTAGTAGAATCCCTCCAGCATGGCGATGGACGACAGCTTGAGCAGGTTCTTGTAGCCGGTCTGGTTCTGTGCCAGGAGCACGACGTGATGCGGCTTGCCGTCGGAGCGCTTGCTGCGGTCGTGCAGGGTGCGCGGGGCGAGGTAGGCCTCGACGCCGATCAGCGGCTTGATGCCGGCATCTTTGGCAGCTTGATAGAACTCGACGACGCCGTACATTGTACCGTGGTCGGTGATAGCCAGCGCGGGCATCCCCATCTCTGCCGCACGCTGCACCAGGTCCTTGGGATCGGCCAACCCATCGAGAAGAGAATATTCTGAGTGGACGTGGAGGTGGACAAATTCATCCATTGCGTGATGATTATACCATGAACCGTTAGGTTCGGCAGGGCGGAAGGCCGGATTTTGCCTAAAACGTGGGAATCTTTAAGCTAACGGGGGCGTTTGTCCCCTGGGACAGTCAATCCCACAAGATCGGCCTCTTGTCGGTTGATTGAGTTTAGGGTACAATTGTGAATTACCAAGGAAAGGAAGCGTCTATGACCAACGCCGAACAACTGCGCCTGTTGCCCAGCGTCGACCGGCTGCTGGGGGATCCCGCACTCGAAGACAGTACCGCACGCTACGGTCACCACCTGACGGTGACCGCAACGCGGGAGGTGCTGGAGCAGGTGCGCGAGGAGATCAAGGGCGGCCAGCCCACCCCATCCCACACAGCCCTGGTCACGCGCGTCGAGGCGTACTTGCGCCAGCACCTCGCGCCGACCCTGCGGCCCGTCGTCAACGCCACCGGGGTGGTGATCCACACCAACCTGGGGCGCGCGCCGCTCTCTGCCGCCGCGCGCGCTGCCATGGAGGCTGCCGCGCGCGGGTACAGCAACCTGGAATACGACCTCGACGCCGGGCAGCGCGGCCAGCGCACGCTCCACACCGAACGGCTGCTGTGCAAGCTGACCGGTGCCGAATCGGCGCTGGTGGTGAACAACAACGCCGGGGCGGTGATGCTGGCGCTGAACGGGCTGGCGGCCGGACGCGGCGTGTTGATCTCGCGTGGGCAGTTGGTGGAGATCGGCGGCGGCTTCCGCGTGCCCGACGTGATGGCACAGTCCGGTGCCCGGCTGATCGAAGTCGGCACCACCAACCGCACCCACCGGCAGGACTACGCGCGCGAGCTGGCTCGCGAGGGTAGCGACGTGGCCCTGATCCTGCGCGCGCACCACTCCAACTTCCGCATCGTCGGCTTCACTACCGAGGTGGAGATGGACGAACTGGTGGCGCTCGGGCAGGCCCACGGCGTGCCGGTGATGGACGACATCGGCAGCGGCGCGCTACTGGACACGGGCGCTTTCGGCTTGACCCACGAGCCGATGGTGCAGGAGAGTCTGAAGGCCGGGGCCGCGCTGGTATGTTTCAGCGGCGACAAGCTGCTGGGCGGCCCGCAAGCGGGCATCATCGTCGGCCAGGCCGCGTTCGTCGACCCGCTGAAGCGCCACCCCCTGGCCCGCGCCCTGCGCGCCGACAAACTGTGCCTGGCCGCGCTCCAGGCCACGCTGATGCACTACCTGAAGGGCGAGGCCGCCACTCAGGTGCCGGTGTGGCGCATGGTCTCTATGGCATTGGACGAGATCGACCGCCGCGCGCGGCGCTGGCGCGACCGGCTGCGCCGGGCAGGCATCGCGGCGCAGGTGATCGATGGTCGGTCGACCGTCGGTGGGGGCAGCCTGCCCGGCGAGACCCTGCCCACGCGCCTGCTGGCCCTTCCCGTCCCCGCCCCCGACGCGCTGGTCGCGGCGCTGCGCCTGGGCGACCCGCCCATCGTGGCGCGCATCGAGGGCGACTGCGTGGTGTTCGATCCGCGCACCGTGCTGCCGGAGGACGAAGCGGCGCTGTTGGACACACTCGTCGATACCCTGCTACGCATCGACACGAATTTTCACGAATAGAAGGAATGCCCCTATGCTCGAATGGTTCGCAGGACTCAACCACATCGTGCAGGCGCTGTTGGCGACCTGTTTCACATGGTTCGTCACCGCATTGGGCGCCGGTCTCGTTTTTGTCTTCAAGACAGTCAACCGGAAAGTACTGGACAGTATGCTGGGATTCGCAGCCGGGGTGATGATTGCCGCCAGTTACTGGTCGCTGCTGGCCCCGGCCATCGAAATGGCGGAAGACAGCGGCGGCGCGGCCTGGGTGCCCGCGACGGTGGGGTTCTTGCTGGGCGGCGCGTTCCTGCTGCTGGTGGACAAGCTGCTGCCCCACCTGCACGCCGGCCACCCCACCGAAGATGCGGAAGGCCTCAAAACCCATTGGCGGCGCAGCGTTCTGCTGGTGCTGGCGATCACGCTGCACAACATCCCTGAGGGACTGGCGGTAGGCGTGGCGTTCGGTGCGCTGACGGCAGGGATTCCGGCCGCCTCTCTGGCGGGAGCCATCGCGCTGGCGCTGGGCATCGGCCTGCAAAACTTCCCGGAAGGGGCGTCCGTCTCGGTGCCTCTGCGCCGTGAGGGGCTATCTGCATTGAAGAGCTTTTGGTACGGGCAACTCTCGGGCGTGGTCGAGCCGGTGGCGGGGGTGCTGGGTGCACTGGCCGTGGTGCTGGTCCGCCCCCTCCTGCCCTACGCGTTGGCATTCGCGGCCGGCGCGATGATCTTCGTCGTCATCGAGGAGTTGATTCCAGAGTCACAGATGGAGAGCGACACCAACATCGCCACAATCGGCGCGATGCTGGGGTTCGCCGTCATGATGACGCTGGACGTCGCACTGGGGTAACGCCAGGAGACACACATGGCAGAGATGGCACACGTCGACGCATCCTTCCCGAAAGCGTGGAGCGGACGGATCGCCTACGTCATTTCGATGGGCGGCAGTCCGCCCGTATTGGCCGTCGGATCGATGGCTTTGATCGCCGCCACGTTCCCAGGGCCGCGTGTGTGGACGCTGGCCAGCGTCTACGTGTTCCTCTCGATTTTCCTCCCCCTGCTCTACGTCTTCTGGCTGGTGCACGCCGGGCGGATCACGGACATCGACATCCAGTTGCGCGAGCAGCGCGTGGGGCCACTGGTGATCACCATCGCGGCCGGCGGCCTCAGTTATGTCGTTCTGCGCATCGGCAACGCACCGCCGGTGATGGCCGTCGTGGGGCTGGCACTGTGGCTGGAAACGATGATCATCCTGATCATCACACTCAAGTGGAAAGTGAGTATGCACAGCGCCGCGGCGGCGGGGGCAGCGACGTTGATCTGGTGTATTTTCGGCAAGTCGCTGCCGCTGCTGATTGGCGTGCCGATCATCGCCTGGTCCCGCGTGCGGCTGCGCCGCCACACCATCGCCCAAACCATCGTGGGGGCCCTTCTGGGCATCACGGTCTTCCTCGCGGTGATCATTCTGGCCACCCGCCCCTGATAGGAGAGCCTCCTTCGCTGTAGCCCTACGCCACGCGGAAGAACGCCTCCAACGTCGCCAGATTGACGTCCAATAGCACGAGCGAAACCGTGCTGTTCAACGGTGGGTCGCCCGGCACGTGCACCGCCGCCTCCCAATCCAGTTCGGGGATCAACACCTTGCCGCGCCGTTCCCACTTCTCCACCAGAAAGCCCTCTCCGCACCACCCGGGATGCTGCATCAAGTAGATCAGGGTCCAATGCGCGTTGGCCTGGCGCTCGGCGCGGCGTACGCTGCCCACCACCGCCTCCGTCGCGCCGACGCGCTCCGTCAGCGCCTGCTCGTCCAACAGCGGCGCGCCGCGCAGGTAGGCGCGCAGTTGCTGATGCACCACCAGGTCGAGGTAGCGCCGCAGCGGACTGGTGGCCTGGACGTAGAGCGCCATGCCCAATCCGGCGTGCGGGCCGGGCCTGCTGCTGTACTGGGCGGGCTTCATCTGGCGGCGCAAGGTGAACATGCCGGCCAGGTCGGTAGGGCGGTCGTCGGTGTCGGGCGGGGGCTGGCTGGAGAAAGGCAGCGGAATGGCATGCTCCAGCGCGAAACGGCCCACGGCCGCCCCCGCCATCACCATCGCCTCACGCACGACGTCCCGACTGCGCAACGGCGGCAGCGGACGGATGGATACAGCGCCCTCTTCGACCGTGATTTTGACCTCGGGAAGGTCAAGTTCGACCGCACCCGCTTCCCGGCGGCGCGTCTGGTGCGCCACGGCCAGCCGGTAGAGCGCGGCGAACGGCTCCTGCTCCAGGCACGCCTCGGCCTCGGCGTAGGTCATGCGCGTGACGCGCACCCAACTGGGCACGACCTCCACGCCGGTCACTTGTCCCGCGTCGTCCAGATCGAGGCCGAAGGAGAGGGCCGGGGAGACCTCGGCCAATCCCATTCCCAGCACCTGCACGACCTGTGCAGGCAGCATCGGCACGGGCCCATCGGGCAGGTAGAGCGTCGCGCCGCGGGCGCGCGCGGCCACGTCGGCCGCGGTGTCGGGCGGGACGAGCGCGGCGACGTCGGCGACGTGTACCCACAGCCGGCGCCCGTCCAGGCTAAGCGCGTCGTCGGGGTCGCGGTTCCCCTCGTCGTCGATAGCAAAGGCAGGCAGGTGCGTCAGGTCGAGCCGCGGCTCGTCGGGCAGGGGCGGCAGCGCCTCGCTGGGAGGGGCAACCGGCAGGCCCAGGCGGCGCGGGTAGGGAACGACGGTGGGGTCCCAATGCCCCACGTCGAGCAGCAGCGCGTGGGCGTCCTGCGGCGTTTCGGGTCGATTCAGCGCGCGCAGCACGGCGCTCCGTTCCGTCGCGCCCCAGGCCAGCGCCTCGACGTCCTGGAGGTACGGGCCGTCCTGCGCCGGGTCGAGCATGCCGGTGCGCACGCGTTCGAGGAAGCCGCGCCAGGCGCGCTGCTCGGCGGCGCGGGCCTCGCGGGCGGCGCGCTCCTGGACCACGGCCTGCGCGGAACGGACGGCGATCTTCTCCGGCGTGCCCTCGAAATACAGCCCATCCTCGACGAGCTGCCAGGCGGCCCAGGCCGTGCGGGGGGTGACGTCGCCGTAGACCAGTTCGGCCAGCTCGGCCAGGTGCGTCGTCCCCCCGCTCAACAGCTCCCACGCCGCTTCGACCTCACCCTGGGGTGGGGTCAGGTCGGCCAGGCGCGCCAGCGGGCCGGGGTGCAACAGGGTCACGTCCTTGGGGCGCACGCTGAGCGTCTCGCCGCCCGGCAGCTCGATGGTCAGCTTTTTGCCGGCCGCCTGGATGCGGGCGGGGGCGTTTTTGTAACGCACCAGAGCGCCGACGGGCAAGGAATGGATTTGGGACGTCATCGTTTGCTCCTTGTGGGTGGCCGCACGGTTGGATCGCGCATCCCTGGGCGCGATTGAATCGCGCCCCTAATACGCCCGGCCGAAAACGGCGCGCTCGGCGGACGTTTCGCCGCAGACGGCGCACGGGCCGTGGCCCGATTCCTGGTCGAGCGGGATGCAGCGGATCGTGGCGCCGGTCTCTTCTTTCACCTTCGCCTCGCAGGCGGCGCTGCCGCACCACCAGGCCACGCCGAAGCCGTCGGCCACGGCCTCGCGCAATCCCTCGAAATCGTCGGGGTAGGTGGTGTGCGCCTCACGGAACGCCAGCGCGCGGTCATACATATTCTGGTGGATGGCGGCCAGCATGTCCTGGACGGCACTCGCCAGTCCGGCCAACGGTGCGGTGCGCTTCCCCTCGCGGCCGGGGCGGTCGCGGCGGGCCAGCATAACCTGGCCGTTCTGCACGTCGCGCGGGCCGATCTCGATGCGCAGCGGCACGCCGCGCATCTCCCAATCGTTGAACTTCCAGCCGGGGGAGAGTTCGGCGCGGTCGTCGACCTTCAAGCGCACGCTGCCCTCCAGGGCGGCCTTCACCTGGGCCACGGCCTCCAGCACGAGAGAGAGCTCGTCGTCGCTGCGCCAGATGGGGACGACGACGGCCTGGTAGGGAGCGAGCTTGGGCGGCAGGACCAGACCCTGGTCGTCGCCGTGGGTCATCACCACCGCGCCGACCATACGCGTGCTAACACCCCAGCTCGTGGTCCACACGTGCTGGAGCGCGTTGTTCTCGTCCGAGAAGGTGATGTCGAAGGCGCGGGCGAAGTTCTGACCGAGGAAGTGGGAGGTGCCGGACTGAAGCGCGCGCCGGTCGCCCATCATCGCCTCGATGGTGTAGCTGACCACGGCCCCGGCGAACTTTTCGGTCTCGCTCTTGCGCCCTTCCAGGACAGGGATGGCGGCGTCGTTGACGGCGAAGTCGGTGTAGACGCCCAGCATGCGCAGCGTTTCCTCGCGCGCTTCGGCCTCGGTGGCGTGGGCGGTGTGACCCTCCTGCCACAGGAACTCCGTCGTGCGCAGGAAGAGACGCGTGCGCATCTCCCAGCGCACCACGTTGGCCCACTGATTGATCAGGAGCGGCAGGTCGCGGTAGGATTGGATCCACTTGGCGTACATGTGGCCGATGATCGTTTCGGACGTGGGCCGGACGACCAAGGGTTCTTCCAGCTCCTTCCCGCCACCGACGGTGACCACGGCCAGCTCGGGCGAGAAGCCTTCAACGTGCTCTGCCTCCTTTTGGAGGAAGCTCATCGGGATGAAGAGGGGGAAGTAGGCGTTGACATGGCCGGTGGCCTTGAAGCGCCGGTCCAGCCCGTCGCGGATGTGTTCCCACAGCGTGTAGCCGTAGGGTTTGATCACCATACAACCGCGCACGGGGCTGTAGTCGGCCAGGTCGGCCATTTGGACGATATCGGTATACCAACGCGAGTAGTCTTCGCTTTGGGGCGTCACTTTGGATGCCATCATTTGTTCCTCCTGGGATTGGCGAATAGTAACTGCTCAGCCTGGTCATTGCGAGCCGCCCGAAGGGCGGCGAAGCAATCTCCACGCTCGATGGTGGGGATTGCTTCGGGCGCTTCGCGCCC
>JAFGOJ010000339.1 GCA_016926575.1 Anaerolineae bacterium
CCTCGCCCCAGGTGTCGCTGGTGACGGGGGAGATGTAGACGAAACAGATATCCTGCCCGGAGTTATTGTAGAGGGTCAAGGGTACGTCGCCGCCGGTGGCGGGTGGTGGCGATGTTGGTTGAGGGGCAGTGGTGGGCGCCGGGAGCGAGGTGGGTTGGGGCTGGGGTGGGAGGGGCGCCGGGGTGGTGCTGTTTCCACATGCCATGGTGGCGATGAGGAGCACAGCGAGTACGAAAACGACAGATCGGTTCTTCATGACAGTCCTTTCGAAGTGGATATGAGGAGGACCCCGCCCGAATCCTCGTTGGATCGGCCTTAGACCGATTCTACATTGCCGCGGCGACCTGCCGGGCCCAGTTTGCGGCCCGGTCGAGCTCGCCGTCCAGGAGGGGGCCCTCGGTGTCGCTGACGAAGAACGGCTCGGGGGCGACGACGAGGTGCCCGCCTTTCTTCTCCAGCCGCTTGCCGATGGGTTCGGCGGCGTAGCCGAACAGCCGGGCGAAGAACGCCAGGATGCCCACCTCGTCGACCTGGCTCTGGGGGAACCGCGTGTCGAACGCGGCGACCTTGACCCCGTCGAGTCCGCTGTTGGAGAGGCCCTTGAGGAAGCCGTTGATCGAGGGTAGGGCGGTGAACTTCTGCGTCGGCGAGCCGACGATGAGGAGATCGAGGCCCTTCAGGTGCTCAGGTTTGACGTCGCCGGGGCGGAGCGCCTCCGCGCCCAGCGCTTCGCCCATCGCCTGGGCGACCTTCTCCGTGTTGCCGAAGGCTGAATCGTAGACGACCAAGGCTTTCATCGAGGATCTCCTTTTTAGCCACGAATTGACACGAATTTACACTAATTTTGTAACTTCTCAATAAAGCGGGGAGAAGATGGGGGTTTTGCGGGCGGCGAAGCCGCCCGCAAAACCCCCATCTGAGCGACGGGGTAATCAAAAAGCCCCACCTTTTACAGTGGAGCTTTTCTGCCCTCAAGTCGTCTTGGAGCCATACTGCCCCACCATTTTAATCAGCAATTTGCAATTCCTAATTCGCAATTTGCCGAGTGACCCGCGTAGGACTCGAACCTACAACCAAGGGATTAAGAGTCCCCTGCTCTGCCAAATTGAGCTAGCGGGCCAGCGAGGGGAATTATAGCCCCATCTCCCCGTTTGTCAAGACGGCGTTTGTGTGGCCGCCGCGAGAGAGGCGGAGAGCGGCGGAAGGACCAACGCGCCGTCGGCGAGCGACAGGCTCGCGCCGGAAAGCAGGTCGCGGAACGGCGCGGCCTGGGTCAGGTCCGCCGGCAGGGTGAGCGTGGCCGGCGCGTCGCCGACGTTGAAGGCGGCGACCAGCGTTTCCCCCTCCAGGCGGCGCGCGAAGGCGTAGGTCGATTCGTCCGCGTGGAGGCGGTGCAGCGTGCCGCGCCTCAACGCCGGATGCGCGCGGCGCAGCGCCGTACAGCGCTGGAACCAGTCCAGCAGGTCGTGATCCCAGCGTGCCTCGTCCCACGGGAATGCGCGGCGGCAGTCGGGATCGTCTGCGCCTTCCATCCCGACCTCGTCGCCGTAGTAGATGCTGGGTGCGCCGGGGAAGGCCATCTGGAAGAGCGTCGCCAGCTTCAGCCGCTGCCGGTCTCCGCCGACCATCGTCAGAAAGCGTGCCATGTCGTGGCTACTGAGCAAGTTGAACTGCGCCAGCGTCACGTCCCAGGCGTACAGGCTGAGCAATTGGTCGATGGCGTCGGCGAAGGCCGTCCCTGTGATGGGCTGGAGTTGAAAATCGCCGGGTTTGATCGAAGTGTCTAGCGCGCTGCCGCCGAAGAAGTTGAGACAGGCGCGGTTGAAGGGGTAGTTCATCGTTGCGTCGAAGTGATGGCCCTGGAGCCACGGCCCGGCCTCGTACCATATCTCGGCCAGGATGTAGGTTTCCGGATCGATGGCCTTGACACGGCGGCGAAATTCCTCCCAAAAGCCGGGAGTGGTGATCTCCAGGGGCACGTCCAGCCGCCAGCCATCAATGCCGCGCCGCACCCAATACTCCGCCACGCCCATCAAGTAGTTCCAAACCTGCGGGTTGTCGGTGTTCAATTTGGGCAGCGCAGGCAGCCCCCACCACGCGCCGTAATTCGGCGAGCCGTCCGCGTCGTACGCGTTTACCGGGAAGCTGTTGAACGTGAACCAGTCCACGTAGGGCGAGCTGGCTCCGTTCTCCATGACGTGATGGAACGGGAAGAACCCCCGGCTGGCGTGGTTGAAGACGCCGTCGATGACGATGCGGATCGAACGCGTGTGGGCGGCCGCGAGCAGCGCGTCGAACGCGTCGTTGCCACCCAGGATGGGATCGACCTGCAGGTAGTCGTAGGTGTGGTAGCGGTGGTTGGCGGCGGATTGGAAGATCGGGTTGAAGTAGATGGCGTCGATGCCCAAGGCTTCCAGATAGTCGAGGCGTTCCAGCACGCCCAACAGGTCGCCGCCCTTGAATCCCTCGCGCGTGGGCGGGCTATCCCACGCCTCTAAATTGGACGGTTTGGGCACGCGCGCGCTGGCGGCGAATCGGTCGGGAAAGATCTGGTAGAAGATGGCGTCTTTTACCCACTCGGGGGTGATGGGATGGGTCGTCATAGTCGCTCCTGTCGGGTCATTCACTGCGCCGCGATCGCAGTTGGTAGAGCTCCTTGCGCATTGCTTCGATGCGCAGGAAGGTCGCTTGCTCTTTGCCGTGGGCTTCCCAGCTCTGCTTTGTGAACGCCAATTTGGTAGCCAATCGATAATACGTCTCCAGCGCCCACCAGCGCGAGAAATCGAACGCGAGCAGGGCGCGCAACCGCTCGGCGACGCGCTTGGGGTAGGATTGGATGACCTCGTACTCCCGTTTGCCCAGCGTGCCGATGTCCACTTCTTCCGCCAGTTGGTCGACGATCCACTGCCTCTCGCGCAGCGAAATCCACACAATCGTGCCGATCATGGCGAGCACGCCGCCCCAGTCGGCGACGATGCTGATCAGGATCGGCCAGCCGAGCGCCGGGGCCAGCACCGTGCCGGCGTTGTGGATGGCGTGCAGGGCCATGCCTGCTGCCAGCCCCGCCGCCGGAGCGACGATTTTGACCGTCGTATGGGGCGTCGTGCGTGCCAGGGCCAGTCCCAGACCGGTGCAGGCGGTGAAGAGGGCGTGGTTGAGTCCGAAGAGCAGGGCGCGCAGGAAAGCCAGCCCCAAGACCCCCAGCAGTCCGCTGGTGCTGAACGCGCCGAGGAAGTAGAGCACGTTCTCCGTGGCCGCAAACCCGCACCCGATCAACCCGCCGTACAGAATGCCGTCCAGCGGGCTGTCGATCTCGCGGTGGAAGGCCAGAATCAGCAGCAATAGCAACAGGGCTTTGAACGGCTCCTCGGTCAGCGGGGCGATGAAGCTGGCGTTCATGAAATCGGCGCCCAATCCCGGCCCGGCCAGTTGGACGATGGGGATGTCGAAGACGAGCTGCGCGATGACGGAGAAGATGATCGCCGGGACAGCGCCCCACAGAAATGCGATCACCAGCAAGCCCAGCGGCTCTTTCTCGTACCGGTCGAACCACCACAGGATGGTGCTATAGATGAGCATTGGAAAGAAACCCAGAACCACGACGGCAAGCAGGCCGATCAGGATGTCCATGCAGAACTCTCCTATGCCTCGGGGGCGCGAGGCGCGAGGCCGAACCGGCGCGCCAGTTTGGCGTAGGTCGATACGGCGTGAATCCACGGCGGAGAGAGGCGCGCGCGGATGTGCCCGGCGCGCAGGCCGGCGAGGAATTCGACCGGGGTGTCGAACGGCGGGACGACCACGACGGCGCGGCCCAGTTCCCAGACGTGATGCGCGTCGCTCCCGGCGGTCATCGGCAGGTCGTGGCGCTGCGCCAGGTCGCGCGCGGCGTCGTTGTCGCCCGGAAAGAGGCAGCGCGCGTTGAATGTTTCCAGGAAGTCGAGATGGTCGAGTACGGGGGTCAGTGCCGCCAACCCGATGGCCTCGCGGCGCACCCTATCTAGTGGGTGAGAGGCCCCCACCACGCCGCCCTGGGCGTGGACGCGCTCCACGACCTCCGCCGGCGGCAGGCCCGGCGGAACGCGCTCCTCGATGAAGTAGGCGATCAGCTCCCCGTGGGTGGTCTTGATCTCCTCCCCCACGATCACGCGTTGAGGGTCCATCTCCCTGAGGCGCAGCGCGCCGTCAACGGCGTTGTGGTCGGTGACCGCCACGCGGTCCAATCCCTTCCGTCGGCAGGCCTCCAGGAACGCCTCCAGAGAGGTTAGCGAGTCCCGCGAGTAGAGGGTGTGAGTGTGCAGTTCGCAGACCAGAGTACGTTCCACGTCTTTACCCTCCGTAGAACTGGAGCGCGAGCTGGGGCGTGATGGCGTATTCGATCCAGGCCGCGGCGATCAACATCGGCAGGACGACGAAGAGCAAGGTCTTCAGGAAGTCGGCCAGAGCTTGCAGCCACGCGTCGCCCACCATTTTGCCCGCCGGTGGCGCGGCGAACGTGGCCCCCAGCCGGACGCCCAGGGCCGACGCCAGCATAGCCGCCGGTATCTCGATCACGCCGTGCGGCGCCACCAGGACCAGGAAGTAGGTGAAGGGATCGTTGCCCGCCCAGACGACGTGGAACCCCAGGTAGACGATGATTGCCAGCGTCACCATCACCGTGCTCACGGCCAGCGTGCCGAAGGAGAACGCGCCCAGCAGGCTGGTTACGATTAGCGCGCGGAGGTTGAGTCCCAGGATGGCCCAGGGGGATGGCAGCGCCTCCAGCCCGCCGATGAGCAGGTTGCTAGTCTCGTCGAGCGTACCGCCCAGGAACAGCGTATCGGGCGGCAGCGGGTATTGCAGGGCGAACTTCCATCCGATGAAGAAGGCCCCGATCGCGCTGGCGAGTACGACCAGGAAGGGCAGGCGCGAGCGGCGAATGATGGATGGAAGTTCGCGCGCGTACAGTGCGACCGGCTTGCCCAGCCAACGCAGGCCCCGTGGCACGGCATCGGGGGCGCGGCCGAACAGCCACCATTCCCAACGCCACTCTTCCCTAAACGTGCGCCACAGTTGCCCCACCCGCATCTTGTCGATTTCGCGCCCCAGGAGTTGTTCCCGGTTCAAGAGGTGCAGCCCCATGCGGATCAACAGCGCGTTCCCCACCAGCAGGAAGAGCAGGATGCCCCACAGTGCATCGTAACGCGCCCAGAACATAATCACCGATTCCCCCTGCACCAGCAGAGCCATAGGAATGATGACAAAGCTGGCGAGCAGGTTGGCGGCGCGCACGCTGGTGGTCTGGGTAGAGATGATCACGGCCCCGGAGACCATGACCACCGCTTCGGCGGTCGTGAGGGCCACGACCTGCACCAGGAGCGGGAAGGGGATCGTCCAGCCCTGGAAGATGGCCAGCGCCACCAGGTAGACCGTGATCCCCAGGTAGCTGGCCGAGAGCGGCACGATCGTCGCGGCCAGGGTTTTGCCCAGGTAGAGCTGCGCGTCTGAGAGGGGCGAAGCCAGCAGTGGTTCCAGGCTTTTGCGTTCCTTTTCCCCCACGAATGTCTCCAGTGCGATCACCAGCGAAAAGGAGATGGGGAAGAAGCCGACGATCATGAGCAAGAAAGGCACCATCCGCTCGCCGATCAGCGCCCCGCCGTACCGGTTGAGGAAGTCCATGATGGCCCCGGCGGTGAAGTTCGCCAGTACGGGGAAAAAGAGGGTCAGGATCAAGATGGGTACCACCAGCCGCCAGTCGCGCAGGACGTCTTGGATCTCTCGCCAGGCCACGATCAACGCCAGTCTCAGGTTCTCACGCCACGTCGGTGCGGTGTCGTTGCCCATCTACGTCACGCCTCCCACAGCCTGAAGGTAGACGGATTCGAGGCTGCGCTCCCTTTCGCTCAGGGTGATGACGTCGACGTTTGCCTGCGCCAAAGCCCACACCAGGTGCGGGTTGGTGCTCTCGGGGGTCTCCGTCTCGTACCGTATCCATCCGTAGCCGTGCTCTACGACCTGCACGCGCTGCGAGACCAGGGATAGGGCGGTCTCGAACGCGCCGTTGACGCGCAACTCCATCACCGGCGGCCCGACCAGTTGCCGCTTCAGCTCGCCCGACGTGCCCAACGCTACGATTCTGCCCCTGCGGATGATGGCGATGCGGTTGGCCAGCACCTCGGCTTCGGCTAGATTGTGTGTGCAGACCAGGATGGCGCGGTGCTGGTTCTGCAGCGACTGGATGGTATCTCGCACCAGCTTGGCGCTATAGGGGTCCATCGCCGAGGTCGGCTCGTCCAGCAGCAGCACGGGCGGGTCGTGCAGCAGTGTGCGCGCCAGGGCCATCTTCTGTTGCATGCCCTTCGAGTATTCGCCGATCCTGCGTCCCCACGCCTCCTCCATACCGAACTGTTCGAGCAGCCGTTTGCCCCGCTTCTGGCGCGTCTCGGCATCCAGCCCGTAGAGCTGGCCGTAGAAATCCAGGTACTCTCGTCCTTCCATGCGCAGGTAAAGCCCGGGGTACTCCGTCAGCAAGCCCACCGACCGCCGCACGATGTCAGGGTAGAGTGCGCCGTCGTGGCCGCAGATCAACGCCCGCCCCGACGTCGGCTTGAGGATGGCCGCCAACATACGCACGGTGGTCGTTTTGCCCGCTCCATTGGGCCCTAGCAGCGCCAGAATTTCCCCTGCCGCCACCGACATGGACAGGGCATTCACGGCCACGAAATCGTCGAATTGTTTGGTTACACCTTCTGCTTCTATCATGGTGCCGGAGATTATACCAGCATACCACTTCCATTACAACCCTCACTTGACCTAAAAGGCATTTTCGTTTATCCTATTCCAGACTGTTGTGAAAAAAGGAAAGACTCCCCTGAAAAAAGGAGAGGCAACCACAAAGGACACAAAGAGCACCAAGATTTTTGGTATTCGCGTTAAGACTTTCTTGTTCTTCGTGCTGCTTTTCGGGCAACCTTGCGCAATTCCTTCATATCTTTCTTTGTGTCCTTTGTGCTCTTCGTGGTTGAAGGCTTTTTTCAGTAGAATCATTCCAGTTGCGTGTAGACGATAATTACCAACGAACAGGAGGTATACGTATGAGCAATGAGATGGTGGGCGGTGTGGCCCTCTCCGTCGTCGATCGGATGATCGAGCGGTACGGCACATCCTCGGATGCCGCGATCCCCATTCTCCTGGGCCTGCAAGAGACGTATGGGTACTTGCCCCTCGAAGCGTTGCAGCGGGTGACGGACAAGACCGAAACGACGCCCAACCAGGTCTACGGGGTCGCCACGTTCTACGGCCAGTTCCGTCTGAAGCCGGTCGGCGAGCACATCGTCCGCGTTTGTCACGGGACGGCGTGCCACGTCCGTGGCGCGGTGGGCATCTCCGAAGCGCTCTCTGAAGCCCTCGGCCTCAAGGACGGCGAAGACACGACCGCGGATAACAAGTACACAGTGGAAACGGTGGCCTGCTTGGGCTGTTGCAGCCTGTCGCCGGTGATTATGATCGACGACAAGGTGTACGGCAAGCTGACCCGTAAAAAGGTCAAGGACATTTTCAAGCAACTGGAGCGAGAGGAATCGAACCAATGACAGCAGGACAGATCATTGTGGGCATGGCCTCGTGCGGCGTGGCAGCGGGCGCGCAAGAGGTCTATCAAGCGTTCGAACAAAAGATCGAGGCGACCGGCGCGCAGGCCGAGTTGAGTGTCTCCGGTTGTATCGGCACCTGCTTCCTCGAACCGCTGGTCAAGGTCAGGGGAGCCGACGGGCGGGAATGGACCTACGCCGAGGTGACCCCCGAGCGCGCCGACCGCATCGTCGACCAGCACGTCCTCGCCGGTGAGCCCATCCGTGAATGGACCTGGGAAGAGGGCGTGTACAAGGATGCCGTGGAGGCGTTTATGGGCCCGCAGGTGCGCATCGTCTTGCGCAACTGCGGCCTGATCAACCCCGAGCGCATCGACGAGTACCTGGCCCGCGATGGCTACAAGGCTATCGAAAAGGCCGTCACCGCCATGACGCCGGAGGAGGTGATCCAGGAGGTCAAGGCCTCCGGCTTGCGCGGACGGGGTGGGGCGGGCTTCCCCACCGGCCTCAAATGGCAGTTCGCCCACGACGCCGCCGGCGAAGATCGCTACCTCATCTGCAACGCCGACGAGGGCGACCCCGGCGCGTTCATGAACCGCACGGTGCTGGAGAGCGACCCCCACAGTATGTTGGAAGGGATGATCATCGGCGGCTACGCCATCGGCGCCAGCCGCGGGTTCATCTACTGCCGCGCCGAGTATCCCCTGGCCCTCAAGCGGCTCGACATCGCCCTCAACCAGGCCCGCGAGCGCGGCTTCCTGGGCAAGAATCTCTTTGGCTCCACATTCTCCTTCGACATCGAGGTACGGCAGGGAGCCGGGGCCTTTGTCTGCGGCGAAGAGACGGCGCTCATGGCCTCCATCGAGGGCCAGCGCGGTATGCCCCGCCTGCGCCCACCGTATCCCACCACCGCCGGCCTGTTCGGCAAGCCCACCGTCATCAACAACGTCAACACGCTGACCAACATCGCCTGGATCATCCTCCACGGCGGCGCTGCCCTCGCCCAGTACGGCACGCCGGGCACCAAAGGCACCAAGGTCTTCTCGCTGGCGGGCAAGGTTGCCCGCGGCGGCTCCGCCGAAGTGCCGATGGGCACCCCCCTGCACAAGATTGTTCAAGAGATCGGCGGCGGCTCGTTCTCCGGCAAGCCGGTCAAAGCCATCCAGATGGGCGGCCCGTCCGGCGGCTGTGTGCCCGCCACGCTCTTCGACACGGTGGTCGATTACGAGGAGCTGGCCAAAACCGGCGCGATCGTCGGCTCCGGCGGTATGGTCTTTATGGACGAAGACACCTGTATGGTCGACATCGCCCGCTTCTTCCTCAACTTCACGCAGGACGAATCGTGCGGCAAGTGCACCTACTGCCGCGTCGGCACACGCCGGATGCTGGAAATCCTCACCCGCATCTGTAGCGGCGAGGGCACGATGGAAGACATCGACACGCTGGAGGAACTGGCCGACAAGGTCAAGAACACGTCTCTGTGCGCGCTGGGCGGCACCGCGCCGAACCCGGTGCTGACCACGCTGCGCTACTTCCGCGACGAGTACATCGCCCACGTCCGCGATCACACGTGCCCGGCCAAGGTCTGCCGCCCCTTGTTGACGTTCTCCGTGATCGAAGAAGCCTGCACCGGCTGCGGCGCTTGCCGCCGCGCCTGTCCCGCCGGCGCGATCAGCGGGGAAAAGAAACAGGTACACGCCATCGACCCCAACCTGTGCATCAAGTGCGGCGTCTGCTACGAGACCTGCCGTTTCGACGCGATTCTGGTAGAGTGAGAGGGATGACAATGAATCAGGTGAAATTGACGATCGACGGAAAAGAGGTCTCCGTTCCCAAGACCTGGACGATTTTGCAGGCCGCGCAACAGGCCGGGGCCAACATTCCGACGTTGTGTTACCACCCGTCCGTGGAACCGTTCAACTCCTGCCTGCTGTGTGTGGTCGAGATAGAGGGCTCGCCCCGGCTGGCGCTTTCCTGCGGCGTGCAGGTGCGCGATGGCATGGTGGTCACCACCGACAGCCCTCGCATCCGCGAGAACCGGCGCGTGGCGCTGGAACTGCTCCTCTCCGAGCACTGCGGCGACTGTTTCGGGATGTGCCGCGTGGCCTGCCCGGCCCATATCGACATCCAGGGCTTCATCCACGAGATTGGCCAGCAGGACTACGCCCAATCGGTTCGCATTATCAAAGAGAGCGTGCCCTTCCCCGTGGCGCTGGGCTGCGTCTGCCCGGCCCCTTGCGAGGACGTCTGCCGCCGCAATCGGCTGGACGAACCGGTGGCCATCTGCGCGCTGAAGCGCTTCGCCGGTGAGCAGGACTTGGAAACGGGCGACCCCTACCTGCCGGAGGTCGCGCCGGATACGGGCAAGCACGTCGCCATCGTTGGCGCGGGACCGGCGGGGCTGTCGGCGGCGTACTACCTGCGCCGGCGCGGCCACGCGGTCACCGTCTTCGAGGCGCAGGACGAGCCGGGCGGCATGCTGCGCTGGGGCATCCCGGCCTACCGTTTGCCGCGCGAGAAGCTGGCTGCCGAGATCAAGACGATCACCGACCTGGGCATCGACGTGCGCTACAACACCGCTCTCGGGCGCGACGTCACGCTCGACGCGCTGCGTGCGCAGTACGACGCGGTCTTCCTGGGCATCGGCGCGCAGCGCTCGCGCCCGGTGGAGATTCCCGGGGGCGACAGCGCGCGTATTTGGGGCGGCATCGAGTTGTTGGACTGCGTCTCTCATGGGAACGCGGTCGACGTGGGGCAGCGCGTGATCATCGTGGGCGGCGGCAACACCGCCGTCGACGTGGCCCGCACCGTGCGCCGCTTCGGGGCCCAACCGATCATCGTCTACCGCCGCTCGCGCCAGGAGATGCCCGCGCTGGAGGTCGAGATCGTCGCTGCCGAGGAGGAGGGCTGCGAGTTCCATCTGCTGGCGAACCCGGTCGCGGTGGAGGAGACCGCCGCGGGCTTGCGTGTGACGTGCATCCGCATGGGCTTGGGCGCGCCCGACGCCAGCGGCCGCCGCCGCCCCGTGCCCATCGAAGGCTCCGAGTTCACTATCGACTGCGACACGATGGTGTTGGCCATCGGCCAGTTGGTCGACCCCGCCGTCGTGGAGGGCACGGGCATCGAGATGACGCGCTGGGGTACGGTCGCCGTGGACGAGAAGACGCTGCAAACGTCGCTGGCGGGGGTCTTCTCCGGCGGCGACAGCGTCACCGGGGCCGACATCGCCGTGCGCGCCGTGGCGGCGGGCCAACGTGCCGCGGTCAGCATTCACCAGTACCTGCAAGAACAGACTGTCACCGGCGACGAGGAGATCTGGAGCGCCACGATGGGCAATCTGGACGAGATCCCCGCCGAGCGGTTTGCGCGCCTGACGTGCATCGCACGCACGGAGATGCCCGAGTTGGACATGGACTTGCGCGTTTGCACCTTCCAGGAGGTTGAGTTGGGGTTCAACGTGTCGCAGGCGCTGTGCGAGGCCGACCGTTGCCTCGAATGCGGCTGCGCAGCGGTCGGCGACTGCCGCTTGCGCGAGTACGCGCTCGAATACGGGGCCGACCCCCAGCGCTTCGGCGGCAAGAAGCGCCCCTACTTCGTCGACGACTCCCATCCCGATCTGATCTACGAACCGGGAAAGTGTATCCTGTGCGGCCTGTGCGTACGCACCTGCCGCGACGTGAAGGGGCTGAACGTGTTTACGTTCGTCAACCGTGGGTTTGGGGCGCAGGTGATGCCCTACTTCGGGTTGCCGCTGGGCAAGACGGTCTGCGACGGCTGCCTCAAGTGCGTCGAGGTCTGTCCGACCGGCGCGCTGATGGCGCGCCAGGACCTGCCGGTGTGCAAGTTGCTGCCGGTGGAGATGGTGAAGTAGCCCCCAGGATCGCGGCGCTCGCCGCCGATGGACGAAAATGGTGGTAGGCGCGCGATTCAATCGCGCGCCTCTCTTGTTCCGCCCGGTCAGGAGACCGGGCGGAACAAGAGTCCCCCTCCCGCAGGTTTCAAACCTGCGGGAGGGGTTTATCACTCGTCGCAAAGGTACGCGTTACGGCAAGTTGTCGGGGTCGTAGTCCAGTTCGGTGATGTAGAGCGTGCCGGCGATGAGCTCGTCCTGCATGTAGCTGCCGACCCACACGTCGTACTGGCCCGCGGCGGGGTTCTCGAACTCCACCAGCGGGTCGAACATGGCGTAATCGTCGTTGCAGGCCCAATCGGCAGAGGGGGTGTTGATGATCAGCGTCGTATCTTCGCCTTCGTCCTCAGGGACGAAGAAGATGCGCAGCGTTGCGGCGTCGCCGGACCAGAAGAAACGGAAGTCGGGGGCGACGGCGGCGTGGCCGCGGCACATTCCCATGTCCAGGTTGTTGACGTTCACTGCCCCGCCGCTGACGATATCGACCGTGAAGGGATCGGGCAGGAAGCCTGCGGCTATCTCTTCCTCGCCAAAAGTAGCGGGCTGGGTGAAGTCCAGCGCGCCCGCGTCCACCGTGCCACCGGTGTTTTCCTCAACGCTGGCGGGGTCGAGCCCCAACTCGGTGATGTAGAGGGTGCCTTCGATGAAGTCTTCAGCGCTGTAGCTGCCCACCCAGATGTCGTACTGGCCCTCGGGGGGCGTATCGAGTTCGATCAACGGGTTGAGATCGTTGAAATCGTCGTTGCAGTGCCAGTTGCCCTGCGGGTCGTTGACGATCAACGTCGCGTCCTCGCCCGAGGTGGCGACGAAGAAGATGCGCAGGCCGAACGGCGACTCGCCTGTGAAATTGAGGCGGTAGTCCGGCGCGCTGAGGGCGTAGCCGGTGCAGCTTGGGCCGAGGTTCAGGGTGTCGACGTCGACGTCGCCGCCGCTGACCAGTTCCACCGTGAAGGGATCGGGAACGAAGCCCGTTTCCAGGCTCCCGCTGCCAAAGGTGGGATCGAGCGTGAAGTCCAACCCGCCTGCGGCGACAATCGGTTCTTCTGTCGGCTCTTCAGTTGGCTGCTCGACGACCGGTTCCGGTGTGGCATCGTCTCCGCCACCGCCGCACGCGGCCAGCAGCGCGACCAATAAGGCCGCAATCATCAGTGTAAGCAGTCGATTCTTTTTCATTTTCTTCTCCTTGGTTTATTTCGAATGGTGACAGCTTGATAAGGTGTGTCGTTCGAATTGCGTTGTTTGTGCTGCGTTCACCTCCTGCGATCAGTGGTTGTGAGCGAAGTGATCATAGCCCCTGCTCCGTCTCTTGCACCAGGTGCGCTGCCACGGCGCGCACGTCCCGCGTCTCGTGCCAAACCTGGATCTGCCGGTCGGCGCTGGTGCCTCCGCTTGCGATGGTGTGAGCGTACGCCATCTCTTGCCGGCTGTCCAACTCCTCCGCCACGTCCGCCAGCCAATCCAACAGGATGCCCACCCACTCGCGCACACCGCGGGCCGATTCGTCCGTGGGCAGGACGATGCGGGCGTCCAGGCCGTAACGCACCGCCTGCCACTTGCTGGCCTCGATGACGAAGCGGTGCAGGTGGTAAGGGAAGGGGTCGCGCGTCAATTTCACCGCCAGGGCCTGAATCCAGGCTACGATGCAGACCGTCTCTTCGATCCGTGTGGGCATGTCGGGCGAGCGGATTTCGAGGGTGGGGTAACGCGAGCTGGGGCGTGCGTCCCACCAGACGAAACTGGGGCCGTCGAGGATGCGCTCCCTGAGCAGCCGCTCCATGGTGCGCTGGTAATCGTCCCACGAATCGAAGCGCGGTGGGGTGCCGCTGCGCGGCAGAGCCGCCAGCAGGATCGAGCGGTACGAGTGCAGGCCGGTGAAGCGCCCCTCCAAAAAGGGGGAACTGGTCGACAGGGCCAGCAGGAACGGCAGAAACGGGCGCATCTGGTTCATCACCAAGATGCGCAGGTCGGGATCGCGGATACCGACGTGGATGTGCAGGCCGCAGGCGATCAGCCGCCGGCCCACGTCCTGCAATTCGTGGGCCAGGATGGCATACCGCTCCCCCTGTGTGACCTCCTGCTCGGGCCAGGGTGAGAAGGGGTGTGTGCCGGCCGCCATGATGGCCATCCCCAGGTCGCGCGCCAGGTGGTGTGCGTCCTGGCGCATGCGCTCCACCTCGGCCCGCACTTCCTGGACGTTGGCGCAGATGCGGGTGACGGCTTCGACCTGGGATTGGAGGAATTCCGCGCGCACGTCCTCTACGCCGTTCTCCATGTCCAGTTCCAGGATGGGATGGATCTTCGAGCGTAGCTCCCAGGTGTGGGGGTCGACGACGTGGTATTCTTCCTCCACGCCCAGGTCGAAAGGACCGGCGTCGCTGGCTGGCTGTTTCACGCAAACACGTCCCGGGCTTACAAGATACCGACCTGGCTGTAATCCCCCAGGTTCATTTTGAACGCCTTGGGCTTCATCGGCGAGCGGTTGAGGGTGACGTTACGCCCGATGAGGCTGTCTTGGATGCGCGCCGGGATGTCGCGGATCACGCTGTGTTCCAGTACGATGGAGCGTTCGATCTCGCTGTTCTCGACCGTCACGTCGTGGTAGATGGAGGTGAAGGGGCCGACGTAGGCATTGACGATGCGGGAGCGCTGGCCGATGATCGTCGGCCCGCGTACGACGCTGTTGATGATCTCCGCGCCCTTTTCCACCGTCACCCGGCCGTCGACCTCGGAGTCGCGGTCGACGTACCCCTCGATGACGGGCGTCAGCTCTTCCAACACCATGCCGTTGGCTTCGAGCATATCGCCGGGCCGCCCGGTATCGATCCACCAGCCGCGATGGACGTAGGGAAAGACCTGGTGGCCCTTCTCCACCAGCCATTGGATGGCGTCGGTAATCTCCAGCTCGCCACGCCAGGAGGGCTTGATCTCGGCGACGGCCTGGTGGATGAGGGACGTGAACATGTAGATGCCCACCAGGGCCAGGTCGGAGCGGGGGTCCTTGGGCTTTTCGACCAGTTGCACCACGCGTCCTTCGCCGTTCAGCTCGGCCACGCCGTACTGTTCCGGATGCTCCACCCGCGTCAGGACGATTTGCGCGTTCCAATCGGACTCCTGGAACTGCCGGATCAGCTCGCTGATGCCGCCCTGGATGACGTTGTCGCCCAGGAACATAACGAAGGGATCGTCTCCCAGGTAGTCCTGGCTCACTTTGACGGCGTGGGCCAGCCCAAGGGGGTTGTTTTGTTGGATGTACGTGATCTTGGCGTCCCAACGCCCGCCGCGCCCGACGGTGGACTTGATTTCTTCGGCCGTGTCGCCGACGACGATGCCGATGTCGTCGATACCGGCGGCGCAGATCGACTCGATGACGCGGAAGAGGATCGGCTTGTTGGCGACAGGGATGAGTTGTTTGGCCCGCGTGTAGGTGAGGGGATACAGCCGGGTCGCCTTTCCGCCGCTGAGGATCAGACCTTTCATACCTTGGCTCCTATCTCGTAATACCCGCCGATCGTTGCATCGCGCGGGGCATTGGTCAGCACGGCCCCCAGCAGGCGCACGTTGACGCGTGCCAGCAGTTCCTGCGCGCGTTGGGCGTGGTCGCGGCGGGTCTTCCCCGAGTTGACCACCAGCAGCACGCCGTCGACCTTGGTGCCGAGCACGGCCGCGTCGGTAACGACGACGACCGGGGGCGTGTCGAACAGGACGACGTCGGCGTGGGCCTGGAGCGCGGCGATGACCTCTTCCATCCGCTTCGAGCCCAGGAGGTCGGCGGGGTTGGGGGGCAGGGGGCCGCTGGGCAGTAGGGTGAGGTTGTCCACGCCGGTCTGCACCAGCGGGGGAGTTGTCAGAGCCTTCGGCTCGACGAACATCGTCGTCAGCCCGCGCGCGTTGGAAACGCCGAAGATGGCGTGCAGGCTGGGGCGGCGCAGGTCGGCATCGACCAGAACGACCCGACGTTCGCCTTGGGCCATCGTCACCGCCAGGTTCGCCAGCGCGACCGACTTCTCGGCGTTCGGCTCGGCAGAGGTGACGACCAGCGTAGCCAGCGGTTTGTCGAGCGCGGCGAAGGTCAGGTTGGTGCGCAGTGTGCGGAACGCTTCGGCGGCGGGGGAGCGCGGGTCGCGCAGCGTAATCAAATCAGGTTGTTGACTCATGTGCCTCTCCTATGGTCACGACTCGGCGGGTGGGACGATGCCCAGGACGGTGACGCCGATCCACTGTTCGACGTCCTGCGGCGTGCGCACAATGCCGCCCTCGACCCATTCCAGGAAGAAGATGATTACGGCGGCGACCAGCAAGCCGATGACGGCACCGGCAGCGAGCATGATCGCAGTGCGCGGCGGCCAGGCCTGGGAGTAGGTCGGTTCGTCGCGCAGATAGGCGTAGACGCGGTCCTCTTTGCGTTGGATCTGGTTCTGCTCGTCGCGCCACTCCTGGAGCAGGGTGGCCCACTCGCGGGCGATGCGGTTGCCTTGCTCTCCGTCGGTGTCTTCGATTTCGATGCGCACGACCATGCGGTCATCCTCGGCGGCGAAGCGCGCGTTGCCGCGCAGTTGCTCGGGTGTCATGTCCAATCGCAGCCGGTCGATCACCTGCTCCGCGTACCGGTTGGAGTCGACCACGGTCATGTAGGAGCGCAGCAGCATCTTCGACGACTGGGTCAGGCCCAGGTCGGGCCGGGCCGGTTCGATGATCACCTCCACGGTCGACTGGTACTTGGGCACCTGGATGCGGCTGAACAGGAACGCGCTGGCGGCTGTCGCTACCATCGCTACGACGAAAATCCACCATCGTTTCTGTAAAATGCGTATGTATTGGCTTGGTTCCACAGAGCTACCTCCTCCAAATCAGCGCACATGTGTAACTGCTCGGCTCACGCTTCGCAGTTGCCTTCCCCGCCGCGAAAAGGGGAGTGGGGGGGATGCGGGCAGCGAAGCCGCCCGCATCCCCCCCATCTCATCCCTTCGACGCGCCAAGCGGGTGGCTGCCAGGCGCACAGCCTGAGCAGTTACGCACATTTTACCATGGGAATGGCAAATGATGAAGTGCGGGGCGATGACGTTTTTTATTCCTTTGCGCGGCGTTTTTTCGTTCTGGGTATTTGCGCCAGCACGCCGATGCCCATATCTTCCAGTTCCTCTTTCCCTCTGATGGTGTCGTCGAGGTAGTGCCACAGGAATGCCAGGCCGATGCCTACGGCGAACGCCAGCCCCAGCCGGATCGCCGGCCCCATCAGTTGGGCGCGCAGGCCGGGGGGAAGCGGAACGGGATGCGGGGCGTCCAACAGGCGCACTGCCGGGTCCAGTCCATCGAGTTGCGGGAAATAGGCGGCGCCGTTCTCGGTCAGCTCGGCGGTGATGGCCTCGGCGATAGACAGGACCTGCTCGGGGTCGGGCCAGGTGAGGTAGGCAACCATGATCGACTGGGCGTTGTCGGTGGCGATGGCTCCCTGGATCGCGCCGGGGTCGACGCCCTGGAGCCGGGCGCCGACTGCCTCGGCGAAGGCGCGCGTTTCGGCCACGTCGGCCAGGCCGTTGGCAATGTACTCCGAGGTGAGCCAGGGGTAATAGCGGTCGTAGTCCTCGCTTAGGCCGGCCGGTTCGCTCCCGGCGGCGTAGCGCATCACCACCTGGTAGACCGTGGCAGGCGTCTGGTATGTGAGCAGGGTGACCATCAGCACCATCAACACCGGCACCGCCACCAGCCACCAGCGGCGGATGAACACATTCCAGTATCTTTTTAATTCCATACCGTTCTCCTTGCCCTGTTCCGAAAATAGAGCTCGTTCTGTGGTGGTGGGCGCGCGATTCAATCGCGCGCCTACCACCGACAATGTGCTCCCGCCGGATCGTGGACCCGCGCCGAGCGCCAGGTCATGGGTTCTATTCCGAAAATAGACCGTCTCGATGTAGGGCGGGTTTCAAACCCGCCGCCCTCGTTCAACGAATGCCTTGCAGGGGCTCCGCC
>JAFGOJ010000045.1 GCA_016926575.1 Anaerolineae bacterium
CGGCGGGTAAGAAACCCGCCCTACATCGAGACGGTCTATTTTCGGAATAGCGCACGGATGGATGCCCGCTTTCGCAGGCATGACGATCGGGTGCGTGCTATTTTCGGAACAGAACACGTTCTTTTTAGATGCGATTGCCTTGCCATGTACCTAAGTCATGTTGACAAGCTTTCTGAAATGAGTATAGTAGAGAAGGCCTGATGGGTCGGCGTTCGTGAGGCCACCTTGGAGAGCACATTTCTGGTGCTGGTTGCCAGCGAGGTGCTCTCTCAATCTTGAGTCTCAATCTTTAGTAAGGACAACGTTCAATGATCGAGGTAGAAGGTTTGACCAAACGATATGGCGCATTCACCGCGGTTGACGGCTTGCACTTCAGCGTCGAGCGCGGGGAGATCGTCGGGTTTCTGGGCCCCAACGGCGCGGGCAAGACGACGACGATGCGCGTGTTGACCGGTTATCTTTCGCCCACAGAAGGGACGGCCCGCATTGCGGGCCACGACATCTTCAGCGCGTCTCTCGAGGCGCGACGGCACATCGGCTACCTGCCGGAGACGGTGCCGCTGTATCCAGAGATGACCGTGCGCAGTTACCTGCGTTTCATGGCCGAAATTCGCGGTGTGGCCGACCGGAAGGCGGCGGCGGAAGAGGCGATGGATAAGTGCCGCATCGCAGACCGGGCCGAGCATCCCATCAGCACGCTCTCCAAGGGCTACCGCCAGCGCGTGGGGCTGGCGCAGGCGCTGCTGCACGGGCCGGATGTGTTGATCCTGGACGAGCCCACCATCGGGCTGGACCCGCGCCAGATCATCGAGGTGCGGGAGCTGATCCGCGCGCTGGGCGATGAGCGCACGGTGCTCTTGAGCAGCCATATCCTGCCCGAAATCAGCCAGGTATGCAACCGCGTGCTGATCATCCACAAGGGCCGCATCGTGGCCGAGGACACGCCCGATACCCTGACGGCGCGGCTTCAGGGGGCGGCGCGCCTCAGCGTACAGGTAGCTCAGCCGTCGCCGGACGTGGCGAGCGCGTTGGGCGCACTGACGGGGGTGGAGGCGGTGGAGGTGGCCGATGCCGGCGTTTACCACGTCGTGTCGGCCCCGGAGATCGACGTGCGTGCGGCCGTGGCCGAGGCGGTGGTGCGCGGCGGGTGGGGCCTGCTGGAACTGCGCTCGCTGGGAATGAGTCTGGAGGAGATTTTCCTGCAACTGACGCGCGAGGAGAACGTTGCGGAGCGGGTCGAGGAACCGCTCGACGTCGAGGAGGCTGCCGATGCGTAACATTCTCGCCATCGCCAAGCGCGAGGTCGCTTCTTTCATGCTGTCACCGATCATCTATCTGGTGACGGCGGCGTTCCTGCTGCTCACGGGTCTCTATTTTTGGCTCACGCTGACGTGGATGGTCGAATACGGCGAACCGCCCACCGTGCGCTACACGATCGAGTTCATGATCGTCGTGTTCGTCTTCGCCGGACCGCTGCTGACGATGCGCCTGCTGGCTCAGGAGAAGCGCATGGGCACGTTGGAGCTTCTGCTTACGTCCCCCGTCAGAGAGGGCGAGTTGGTGCTGGGGAAGTTCCTGGCCGGCCTGGCGTTCTACGTGCTCATGGTCGCCCCCACGCTGTTGTATCCGCTGGTGCTGGAGATATTCGGCAATCCGGACTGGGGGCCGGTGTGGAGCAGTTACCTGGGCCTGTTGTTGTTCGGATGGGTATTCTTGTCGATAGGCACGCTGGCCTCGGCGGTGACGCAGAACCAGATTGTGGCTGCCGTGCTGGGGGTGGCGGGCAACCTGGGGCTGTGGCTCTTCGTCGGCGCGCCGGCCACCGATCCCAACATCGACCCGCGCCTGGCCGACGTGTTGCGAATTCTGGACTTGCAGCAGCACCTGGACGGCTTTTTGAGCGGCGCAATCGATACCAAGGACATTTTCTACTGTTTGAGTGTGACGGTGTTGATGTTGTTCGTCGCCACCCGAGTCTTGGAGGCGAGGAGGTGGCAGGCATGACTCTGGACAGTCGGCGCAAAGAGAAAATCGGCAACGTTTTGCTCATCCTGGCCGCGCTGGCCGTGCTGGTCGCCCTCGGTTTTCTGCTGGTCGAGCGCCACTTCAGCCTGGGCAGCGAGATTGCCTTCGGCATCGCTGCGGTGCTGCTGGTGGCGTTCGTCTTCGTCGAACCGCTGCGCACCCGCAAGTGGGTCACCGGACGCCAGGCGCGTTACGGCTCCAACGCGGTGTTGATGAGCGTGGTTCTGCTCGTCGTGCTGGCGGTGGGCAACTACCTGGCCGACGCGCACCCCTACCGGGTCGACGTGACGGCCAATCGCCGCCTGTCGCTCTCGCAGGAGACGGTCGACGTCCTGGACGCGCTGGAGGGGCCGGTGCGCGTGGTGGGCTTCTTCCCTTCCACAGCGTACCCCGATCAGGCGCAAGACCTGTTGAGCCAGTACGAATATCACTATGCGGACTGGGAATCGACGTTCTACGACCCGGTCGTGGAGCCGAGCCGGGCGTCGGAGTGGGGCGTCACCGACACGTGGCGCGCGACGGTCTTCATCATCTACCAGGAGCGGCAGGACGTGATTCACACCGTCAGCGAGCGCGAGGTGACCAGCGCGCTGGTGCGCCTCTCGCGCGCCGAGCAGCCGGTGGTCTACTTCCTCACCGGTCACGGTGAGCCGGACCTGGCCGACACACAGGACGCGGGCTTGAGCACGCTGAGCGAGCGTTTGGTCAACGTGGGGTTCGAAGTGGCGTCGCTGAATCTGTTGATCACCGAAACCGTGCCCTCCGATGCCAGCGCGGTGGTGCTGCTCAGCCCGATCACCCCGCTGGCGCAGGACGAGCTCGACCGGCTGGCGGCGTACCTGGACGGCGGCGGTGCGGGGATGGTCTTGCTCGACCCGTTGCCCAATCCGGAGGACGACTCGGCGGCGCTGCTCGCCTGGCTGGCGGAGCGGTGGGGGGTGCAGGTGCGCAACGACATCGTGCTCGACGGCACGTCTTACCTCTACCCTATGCCGACCGTGCCGCTGGTCTCTGCGTATGGCGTCGGCCCCATCGGCGATGGGATGGGTACGGTGGAGACCTACTTCATCGAGGCGCGCTCTATTCAGGACCTCGACCCCGACGCGGGGCCGAATTACGTTCCGGTGGTACAGACCAGCGCCAACAGTTGGGGCGAGTCGTCGTGGGAGGAACTGTCGCAGTATCCCGAGCGCCTGCCCGAGTTCGATGAGGGCGAGGACGTGGGCGGGCCGGTGGACATCGGTGTGGCGCTGGAGGACCGCGACAGCGATTCGCGACTGGTCCTCTTCGGCGACGCGCACTTCTGCATGAACATCGCGGTGCAGGATGCGGGTAACAGTGATCTGTTCGTCAACGCGCTCAACTGGCTGACGGAGGACGAGGAGTTGATCTCGATCAGCCCGAAAGTCGACGAGGACCGCTACGTAGTGATTCGCAGCGCGTTGGTGCGCAACGCGCTCTTTGCCATCCTGGTGCTGCTGATCCCGTTGACCGTGGCCGGGCTGGGTGTGTTGGTCTTTGTCGTGCGTAGGGTGAGACGGCCGAAATGAACAGCCATCGCACCTGGATCGTTTTGGCTGCGCTGGCTCTCGTCGCGGCGCTGGCCTACTACCTGCTGGAGGTGCGGGGTGTCGCCGACACGCCCAGCGAGGTCACCTACGTGTGGGACCTGGACGTCGACCAGGTGGTGGGGATTCGGATGACCGACGCGGCCTTGGGGCTCACGACGTCGTTGGAAAAGGACGCGGACGGAAACTGGTGGGCGATGACGAACCAGGACCCCACGCGCCGGCCGGCGCGTGCGATCGAGTGCGTTTCGCTTGCCTACGGCCTGGCAACGCTCCAGGTGCAGCGGACGATCGACGACCCTCCCGAGGGAGAATTGGAGGCGTATGGCCTAGCTGCTCCCAACTATACGGTTGTGCTGCACACGGACGACGGGCAGACGTTGCGACTCGAGATTGGCGTTTTTCAAGAGAGTGGTCTATACTATGCACGACGGGCAGGGGAGCAAGCCGTGCTGTTGATCCCGGACTACGCGGCGAACGAGGCGATCACGTATCTCCACGAACCGCCGTTCGACGTACCGAGCGTGGAACCGGGCGTTCCAATCATAGGGCCGACGCCATCTGGCTCTTGAATTTTCGTGCAATATCTGGTATTGTGTGTGATGGTAACTGCTCAGGCTGTGCGCCTGGCAGTTACCTGCCTGGCGCGTCGAAGGGAGAACAGGGGGTTTTGCGGGCGGCTTCGCCGCCCGCAAAACCCCCACTCCCCCCTTTTCAAGGCGGGCAAGGCCACTGCGAAGCGTAAGCTGAGCAGTTACGTGTGATGCGGATTATCAGTCATTCCAGAAGCGAGAGTTGAGTGTGATAGACTTGAACGATGCGGCAGAACCGTTGCCGGAAGAAGAAGAGGAAAGCGGCGTAGATTTTTTGCTGGCCATCGGCCATTCGCAAGGCTACGTCACGCTTGATGATATGCTGTCGATTTTTCCGGAAGCGGAAGAGAACCTCGATCAGTTGGAAGAGCTGTTCGCGGTCTTGATGGATGCGGAGATCTCGATCGGCGAGCCGGATGAGCTGGATGACGACGAGGAAGAGGGTGAGTCTGATGCAGCGAAGGAGGCCGCACAATTGACTAGTGATCAAGAGTCTCGCTTCCGCGCTGTCGAGTCCGACGATACGATCGGTCTCTACCTCAAGGAGATCAGCCGTGTGCCTCTGTTGGTGCAGGAAGAAGAGGTCGCTTTGGCCCAACGCATGGAACGAGGCAAGAAAGCGCAGGAAGAGTTGAAGAAGAACGGGACGAACGCCGAGCGCATGTGGGAGCTGCAGTCGATGGTCAACGACGGTGAGGCAGCGCGCGCCCACCTGATCCAGGCCAACTCCCGGCTGGTGATTTCGGTGGCCAAAAAATACATCGGCCGCGGCGTGCCGTTTCTTGATTTGATCCAAGAGGGCAACATCGGCCTGATCCGGGCGGCCAACAAGTTCAACTACCGGCTGGGGCACAAGTTCTCCACCTACGCCACCTGGTGGATCCGCCAGGCAGTCACGCGCGCCATCGCTGACCAGTCGCGCACTATTCGTGTGCCGGTGCATATGGGGGACCAGATCAACCGGCTGCTGCGTGTTTCCCACCGGCTGACTCAAGAGCTGGGGCGCGACCCCACCAGCACAGAACTGGCCCAGGCGCTCGACATCACCGCCCGCAAGGTCGAACAGATGCTCGAGGTCGCCCGGCGCCCCTTGAGTCTGGAGATGCCCACAGATGAGGAGGGTGACAGCACCCTGGGCGACTTCATCGAAGACGAAGGGGCCGCCGACCCCTCCCAATCGGTCGGGGATTCGGTGTTGCGCGAGATGATCCAGGAAATCCTGCAGGACTTGCCCCCGCGCGAGGTGCGCATCCTCCAGTGGCGCTATGGGCTGGTGGATGGGGAAACGTACACGTTGGAGGAAGTGGGGAAGAAGCTCGGCGTGACCCGCGAGCGGGTGCGCCAGATCGAAGCGCAGGCCCTCAGCCGGCTGCGCCACCCGACCCACTCGCGGCGCCTGCGCGACTTCCTGAAGGGATGACACCACGGGCTGCGTCCTCCAAGGGCTGCCGGCACGCCGCCGGCAGCCCTTTTTATGCGCCTGCGCGCGGCACGATAGGACAAATGCCCCATTGACGAAAACAAGATTATCGTTTACAATATTTAGATATGGGTGTGCGACGTTTCTTGAGCATTTTGGTCAAAGAATACCGCCACATACTGCGTGAACCGCGCACGTTGTGGATGGTTTTCCTTTCCCCGGCTTTTGTCCTTCTGGCGCTCTCTGCCCTGTTCACCAGCGGCAGCGGGCGTATCGATCTGGCGGTGTGGGACCACGACCGCACGACGCTGTCGCGGCGCTTCACCGACGTGCTGGGCAGCGACGCCGATTTCTCGGTCACTTACGTGATGGACTACGCGGAGATCGACGCGTTGCTGGTGGCGCAGCGCATCGACGCGGCGGTGGTCATCCCTGCCGGCTTCGCCGATGCCGTGCAGCGGGGTGGGGCGGCCCCCGTGCAGGTCGTCCTCGACGGCATCGACACATCCCTGGCCCACCAGGCCACCGGCAGCCTGCTGGCACACGCCGCCGACTTCGGGTTCACGTTGAATCAGCAGCTCTCCTCCATCTCCCAACCCTTGCGGATCGCCTCCCAGCCGGCTTACCTGACGGACGGCGACGCCGCGCGCAACAGCATGATTCCCGGACTGATACCCATCGTCTTCTCGCTGCCTGCGATGGCGGCGGCCCTGGCGTTGGCCCGCGAGCGTGAGACCGGATCGCTGGAATCGTTGGTCGCCACCCCGCTGCGCGGGTTCGAGTATGTGATGGGCAAGCTGGTGGCTTACGTGACGGCCTCGCTGGTGGGGTTGCTGCCGGTGTGGTTGGAGGCGCGCTTCCTGTTCGACGTGCCGTTTCACGGCAGCATCCCGCTGCTGATCCTCCTGACGATCGCCTTTTTGATGGCCAGCCTGGCGCAGGCCGTCCTGATCGGCAGCGTGGTGCGCAGCCAGCAGACCGCCACGGTCATTGCGTTGTTCGTCTTTTTCGTGCCCGGCTTTTTCCTGGCCGGGTTGATCGACCCTATCGATATGACGGATACGTTCAGCACGCTGCTCTCCTCGATGCTCCCGATCACTCACTTCGTCATCATCAGCCGCGCGTTGTTCATCAAAGGCGCGGCGTTGGCCGATATGTGGCGGCCGGCGCTGGCGCTGGTGGGGCTTTCGACGGCCTGGGTGGGATTAGGCGTGTTGTCTTTCAAGAAACGGATGGGTTGATGATCGATTCTTTGCATCGCATCTGGAGCCTGGTTGTCAAAGAGCTGCTTCAACTGAGCCGCGACAAGTTGCTGCTGGGCTTCGTCATTTTGGGGCCGTTGTTCGAGCTGGCTCTGATGGGCGGGATGGTCGGTGGCGGCATCAACAACCTCCCTACTGCCGTCATCGACATGGACCGCACCAGTTCCAGCCGCGCGCTGACCGCCCGGCTGGAGCGGACGGATGAACTGCTCGTGCGCCACTACGATGGCGGGGTCGACGGCGCGCGCGCCCAGATGCAGCGCGGTGAGCTCGCTGCCATCGTCGTCATCCCGCCGGGGTACGGCGCGGCGCTCGTCGACGCCGGCCGGGGCGCGGTGGTGCAGGTGATCGTGGACGACTCGAACTACGTGGTCGCCGCCGTCGCCACATCGACCTCTATGGACGTCGCCTCCGACGTCGTGCGCGACCTGACCGCCCATTACGGCTACGTGAACCGGGCGGGAATCGATATGCGCTTCATCGCCCGTTTCAACGCGGACCTCGACGACCGCCCGCGCAGCATCACGGCCATGTTGGGCCTGATCATCTTCCAGGTCACCCTGGTCATTGCTGCGCAGAGCTTCACCCGCGAGCGAGAGCTGGGCACGCTGGAACAATTGCGCATCACTCCGTTGGGGCGGGTCGAGTTGATCGTGGGCAAGGCGGTGCCTACGCTGTTGATCGGCCTGGTCGATGGCCTTTTGATGATCGGGGTGGTCGCGCTCTGGTTCGAAGTACCGATGCGCGGCTCGTTGCCCTTGCTGATGCTGTTGACCGTTCCCTTCATCCTCTCGCAGATCGGCTGGGGTACGCTGATCTCGCTCGTCTCGCACACGCAGCAGCAGTCGGTGCTGTTCGTCTTCGCGCTCGCCATGCTGGAGGTGGCCTGCTCCGGCTTCATCGTTCCGGCCTCCGATATGCCGGCGGTGATGCGTTTCGTCTCCAATGCCTCGTCGGTGCAGCATTACCTGGTGATTCTGCGCGGGGTGATGTTGCGCGGCGCGGCGCTGGGCGTGTTGTGGCGGCCGGTGCTCTCGCTGGCGGCGATCGGCTTGGGCTCGATGGGCGTGGCGTGGCTGCGCCTGCGGGCCGGTTTGGATACGGATTCGGTGGGACAGTGGCTGCGGGCGGCGTTCCGGCTCGCTGCGGAGCGGCGCCAACAACGCAGGGCGGCGCGGGCCGGTTCGCGAGTGGAAAACAAGCGCAAGCAGAGCCCGGAATGGACGGGAGAACCGGCGTAACGAAAAAGGAGGGTCGAAATGTCTCAAGATGTCTATCAGCGGTTGGCCGAACGGTTGGACGCGATTCCCAATGGCTTCCCGGCCACGGAAAGCGGGGTGGAACTGCGCCTCCTGGCTAAGATATTCGCGCCTGAAGAGGCACTGCTGGCGAGCGTGATGCGTCTGAGCGCCGAATCGGCGCAGGCCATCGCCGCCCGCGCCGGGGTCGACCCCGACGCGGCCTACCAGACACTGAAGGGCATGGTGCGCAAGGGGCTGATTCTGCTCAAGCGCAGCGAAGGGACGCTCTTGTTCCGCCTGATGCCCTTCGCCGTCGGCTTCTACGAGGAGCAACTGCCGCGCATGGATGCGGAGATGGCGGCGCTGGTCGAAGAATATTTCCAGGAAGCGAAGGGTATGTCCCTCAGCCGCCAGCCGTCGATTCACCGCGTGATTCCGGTCGAGGAAGCGGTGCCCTTCGATCTGGAAATCTTCCCCCACGAGCGCGCCACCGAGTTGGTGGAGCAGGCCAAGTCATGGGGGGTGCGGGACTGTATCTGTCGCGTCCAGCAGCGGCTCATCGGCAAGGGGTGCGACCATCCCATCGAGAACTGTCTGATCCTCGCGCCGGTGGAGAACGCATTTGGAGCTTCAGGGCCGACGCGCGCGATCAGCAAGGAAGAGGCGCTGCAAATTCTGTGCGAAGCCGAGGAAGCGGGGCTGGTGCATTCTACGGGCAACTACCGCGACCAGCACTACTACATCTGTAACTGCTGTTCGTGCTGTTGCGGCGTGTTGCGCGGGCTGACCGAATTCGACGTGCCCAACGCCGTGGCCCACTCCGATTTCTACGCGGTTGTGGACGCCGACGTGTGCATTGGGTGTGGGGACTGTGTCGAACGCTGCCAGTTTGGGGCGCTCTCTGTGCCTGGGGACGTCTGCGTGGTGGCGTACACGCGCTGTGTCGGCTGTGGGGTGTGTGCCGTCGTCTGCCCGGCCGACGCGCTGAGCTTGCTGCGCCGCCCAGAAGAGGACGTCGAACCGCTGCCCGCGAACCTCAAAGAGTGGATGGTACAGCGCGCTCAGGCGCGCGGCGTTTCGATCTTCGATATTCTATAGTTACAGGGGCGACCGCCAGGTCGCCCCTGTATCGATTGGCTCGTCCGGACGGCGTGCCTACATGAACACTTGCATCTGGCGCATGTCGGCCATCGATGCTTTGACGCGCACTTTCCCCGAGGTGACGGCCTTCAACCCGTTGATGGTGCCGTTCATGAGCCCGATGAACGTTTCACTGCTCATCGTGATCCGAATGTCCGGGTCGTCGGATTCCTCCTGCACCGGCTCTGCCGGCATCCCGTCTACCACGGCCATCAGCCAGTGCTCGTCGACGTCGGAGAAGTAGTATTCGATCTGCCGGTTCCACCCCGGAATGACGGGGTGCCCTTCCGCGTCGATCAACCGCCGGCGCGCCGTATCCAATGCGGCTGCGAGTTCGGTTCTGTCTGTCATCGTCTCTCCTTACAGCGGCGCGATGCGGATGACTTCGTTGATTCCCACACCGTCGACCAGCTCGACGACCCGCCCATCTTTGTAGGTGAATTTCCCCTTCAGCGTGACCGGCCCGTCGTAGAACAGCGACCCCCAACCGGGGATATTGTTGATAGTCAGCCCCTCCAGCCGCGCGGGGTCCTGCGCCATCTGCGGGTAGTGTGCCAGCCGCACGTTCAGCTTGAGCGTGCCCTTGTCGGTGCGCATCACCACCGATTGCTCCAGGGGGATGAAGCGCCGCACTTGCTCGAAGAACACCCACGTCTCGGGCATCACTTCCAGGCTTGTGCCTGCCAGCAGGTCGTCCTCGAGCTCCAGATACACGTCCCCCGTCTCGAAGTGGAACGGCTGGTTCTCGCTGGTGGTCGATTCACAGTGACAGAGGTAGAGGTAGGCGTTGTCGAAGTGGGCGTAAATCCAGTTCATCCAGCGGATTTCGAAGAAGTTCAACGCCTTGAACCACACCCGCTCGAACAGGCCGCGCCCCTGCACGTCCATCTTCTGCCCCTGCACGGTCACGCTGCCGGTGACCTCAGACAGGGACTCTGAGCCCGAGACCCGCGTCACGTCGGTGACCTCGCACTCTGCGCCCGGTTCGTGGTTCCAGAACAGGATCGGGCCGCGCGGCCTGAAGGTCAGGTCGGCGCTCAACTGCTCGTTTTTGGAGATGAGGCGCTGCTCGTCTGCCCGGCAGATGGCAATCAGGTCGCCCATCTCGATGCGTACTTCGTCCTCGACCGCGGCGAACGAAAAATCCGCGTTGGGGTGGACGCTGAGGTCGGCTGACGAGGGCTTCATCACCAACGCGTCCGGCTCTTCGCGCAAGTCAAGCGGGGCCTGGGAAAAGCTCAGGTGCGTAGCCTGCCCCAGCAGTGACCCTTCGGTGAGGGAGAACTTCGCCAGGACGGGTTTCCCTTCGTGCTTGAAGTGCACCGTGAAGTACCAGTCGTTGAATCGCTCCGAGTTTTCCAGGAACTTTGGCCTTAAGTGGTCGATTGTGAATAACTCTGTCCTCATTGGTGGCTCCTTTCCGCATGGTTTCTGTTTGATCACGAACCTGTGAGCATCTATTATATTACGCTTCTGAAAAAAAGCCACCCCCCTCAGGCGGGGGTATGCACAGCGGCGAAACTCTGCTATAATTGGGGCATTCCAACGACATCGTACCTGGAGGTTCTGCATGAGATTCCCGCGCCGAAGTGGCATTCTGTTCCATCCGACGTCCCTCCCCGGACGGTTCGGTATTGGAGACTTGGGCGATGCGGCCTACCGTTTCGTGGATTTCCTCGTCTCGGCCGGCCAGACGTACTGGCAGATGCTCCCTCTCGGGCCGACCGGCTACGCCGACTCACCCTACCAGACCCTGTCCGCTTTCGCGGGCAACCCCATGCTCATCAGCCCGGAGTGCCTGGTGGCGCTGGGTCACCTTACGCCGGACGACGTGGCTTCCCCGCCCGCTTTTCCCGCGGACCGGGTGGACTTTGGCCCGGTTATCGATTACAAGATGGCCCTGCTCGACCGGGCCTTCGCCAACTTCGAGGCCCGCGCGCCCGGCGAGCAACGCGCCGACTTCGCCCGCTTCTGCGCCGAACAGGCCTCCTGGTTGGACGATTTCGCCCTCTTTATGGCTCTCAAAGTCACGCACGACTTGCACCCCTGGCACGAGTGGGAAACGGAACTGGTCACCCGGCAGCCCGAGGCGCTGGCGCGGCAGCGCGAGGCGCTGGCTGGCGAGATCGAACGCCAGAAATACCGCCAGTGGCTCTTCCTCACGCAGTGGCTGGCGCTCAAGACCTATGCCAACGCGCGCGGCGTCCGCATCATCGGCGACATCCCCATCTTTGTCTCCCTCGATAGCGCCGACGTGTGGGCCAACACGCACCTGTTCCACTTCGACCAGAACCTGCGGCCCACGGTCGTCTCCGGCGTCCCGCCCGACTACTTCAGCCAGACGGGCCAACTGTGGGGCCACCCCCTCTATCGCTGGGACGTGATGGCCCAGGAGAAGTACGCCTGGTGGATCGAGCGCTTCCGCATGGCCTTTACCCAATCCGACGTCGTGCGCATCGACCACTTTCGCGGCTTCTACAACTACTGGGAGGTGCCGGCCGGTGCGCAGACGGCGGTCAACGGACG
>JAFGOJ010000340.1 GCA_016926575.1 Anaerolineae bacterium
ACCATCCCCTTCTCCAAGTTCATGCACGTCATTGCCGGCGCGCTGGTGACGATGATTCGCGAGATGGAGGAAGAGGAGCACGCCGGGCTGGAGAAAGGAGCGTCCCATGTCGCGGCTTGACTTGAAACGGTTCACGTTCATGCAGTTGATGGAATTGGACGCCTGCACGCGCTGCGGCGAGTGCGTCACGTGGTGCCCCACTTTCGCGGAGAAGGAACAACTGGACGCGATTACCCCGCTGCGCAAGATCGAGGCCGTGCGCGGTTTCGTCAACCAGCAGTACGGGCTGCGCGCGCGCATCTTCGGGGCGCGTCCCATCGACGAGACCGCGTTCCGCACCCACTCCAGCGGCACCTACGATTGCACCCTGTGCGGGCGCTGCGGTGTGGTCTGCCCGGTGCACATCGACACGCGCAGTCTGTGGATTGCGATGCGCGAGCAGTTGGTGGACCAGGGGGTCTACCCCGATACGATGGACCACCTGCGCAAGACGGTCACCACGTCCTACAACATCTCCGGCGACGACAACGCCAACCGGCTGATCTGGAGCCAGAACTTGAAGCAGATTCCCGACGGCGTGGGGAAGAAACAGCATGCCGAGACGGTCTACTTCGTCGGCTGCGTGGCGTCCTTCTACCCGCAGTCCTACTCCGTGCCGCAGAGTATGGTCGAGGTGCTCGAGCATGCCGGGGTCGACTATATGACGATGGGCGGGGAAGAGTGGTGCTGCGGCTTTCCGTTGATCATCGCCGGCATGGGCGACGCGGCCGTCGAGTGCGTCCGTCACAACGTCGAGGCGGTGCGCAAGACCGGCGCGAAGCGGCTGGTGGCGGCCTGCCCCTCCTGCTACCACACCTGGAAGGACGAGTACGCCCACATTCTTGGCGAGCCGCTCGGGTTCGAGGTACTGCACGCCACAGAGCTCCTGGCGGAGATCGTGGGGAAGCTGAGCTTGAAGCCGCTGGACGACACGGTCACTTACCACGATCCGTGTGACCTGGGGCGGACGAGCGGCATCTACGACGCGCCGCGCGCCGTGATCCGCGCCATCCCGGGGGCAGAGTTCATCGAGATGGCCGACCATCACGAGTATTCGCTGTGCTGCGGCGGCGGTGGCGACGTGGAGATGGCCGACAAGGACCTGTCGGCGGCCGTGGCCGACCGGCGCGTCCAGCAGGCCGCCGATACCGGTGCGAAGTACTTGCTGTCGGCCTGCCAGCAGTGCACGCGCACGCTGGCCGGGGCTGCGCGGCGCAACAAGGTGCGCGTCCGCTCGATGGACATCGTCGAATTGCTGGCGAAGCAGTTGGCTTAGCCTTTCACCGCAATTTACCTTCCCAGAAGCTGAAAGCTTCCGGGAAGGTAAAAAAGTTAAGGAGAACGCACGTTGAAACTCTACAAACTCGGTTCTGTATCCTGGGAAGATTCCCAACTTCTGTACCACGCGCTGCCGCGCATTGGCCGTGAGGGAGTGATCCTCCTCTCGCCGGCTACACCCTACATCTGCATCGGCTACTTTCAGGACGCCGAGCAAGAGGTCGACATGGCCTACTGCCGCGAGAACGGCATCCCCGTCTTTCGGCGTGAGGTGGGGGGTGGGGCGGTCTACCTCGATGGCGCGCAGCTTTTCTTCCAGATGGTCATCCGCAAGGACAACCCGTTGGTGCCGCAGGGGACGAAGCTCGACTTCTACCGCAAGTTCTTGCAGGCGCCGATCAATGCCTATCGCGCGCTGGGTATCCCCGCCGAGTACCGCCCGGTCAACGACATCGTCGCCAACCAGCGCAAGGTCTCCGGCACCGGCGCGGCAGAGATCGAGGACTACTACATTTTGGTGGGCAATTTGATCGTCGACTTCAACTACGAGATGATGGCCCGCTTGTTGAAGGTGCCCGACGAGAAGTTCCGCGACAAGGTCTACAAGACCATCTACGACAATCTATCGACCATCAAGCGGGAGGTCGAGAACGTGCCGCCGACGGACGAGCTGTGGACGTTGATGGGCGACACGTTCATGGAGGTGCTGGGGCCGATGGAGGTCCAGGAGACGGTGGACGAGGAGTGGCGCGCCAAGGCCGACGAATTGGGCGAGACGCTCCTGACCGACGAGTGGCTGCTGCGCAAGCGCCCGACGCGCGGCAGTGGGCGCTCGGTGCGCATCCGCGCCGGCGTCGACGTGCACCACAAGATGTACAAGGCCCCCGGCGGCCTGATCCGCGCTACGACCCACGTGGAGGAGGGCGTGATCACCCACGTCGACATCTCCGGTGACTTCTTCTTCTTCCCGCGCGAAAAGTTGAACGACCTGGCGGCGGCACTGGAGGGCGTGTCGCTGGCCGAGGTGGAACCCACCCTGGCGCGTTTCTACGAGACGGAAGGGGTGGAAAGCCCCGGCGTGACCCCTGCCGACCTCGCGCAGGTGGTGGGGTAAGAGCAAGAAAAGGGGTCGGTCTCAGACCGACCCCTTTTCGTACACCCGCCGGAAGGGGTGGCTCAGACCGATTCTATGCGCCCACTTGCTCGCACACCCGCCGGAAGTGGTAGCCGTAGATCGAGAGGGTGATCGCCAACGGGAAGAGCCTGGGCCGGCGAAAGAGTGCCCAGAAGAACAGCCGCCAATAGTGCGCTCGTTCCACTCCTTTGATGCCCAACTGGTAGATGGAACGCCAAAACGCCATGAGATGCTCCCGGTCGAGATGGTAGCGCACGTCCGGCGCTTTGTACTCCTGGAGGAACGTCTTGACGCGCGCGTAGTAGACGCCGGGGGCGTAGATGTGGTTCAAAATGCGCTTGTAGCCCGCTTGTAATGCATCCAGGTCCATCTTGGGGACAATGTTCGTCGATCCATCCACGTTGTTGCCCGAGGATTCGTCCACCAAGCGGCCCTCTTTCTTCAACCGCTCGTACAGGCGCGTCCCATAGGGGGCCTGCAGCAGCCCTACCATCGCCGTCACCACGCCGCTCTTCTGGATGAAATCGATCTGGCGTTGGAAGATGGAGGACGTGTCGCTGTCGAAGCCGACGATGAAGCCGCCCTGTACCTGCAAGCCGGCCCGCTGGAGCGTGCGCACGCTGGTGACCAGGTCCCGCCCCTGGTTCTGAACCTTGCCGCATTCGGCCAGCGCCTCCTCATTCGGCGTCTCGATGCCGACGAACACGTTCTGGAATCCGGCCTGGGCCATCGACGCCGTCAATTCGGCATCGTCGGCCAGGTTGATGGAGACCTCCGTGCTGAAGCCCATTCCCACCTTCCCCTTGCGCCACGCGATCAGAGCGGGCAGCACCTCGGTCTTGATCTTTTGTTTGTTGCCGATGAAGTTGTCGTCGACGAAGAACACGTCGCCGCGCCAGCCCAGCGCGTAGAGCCGGTCCATCTCGGCGATCAACTGGGCGGCGGTTTTGGTGCGCGGCCGGCGTCCGAGGAGCGCCGTCACGTTGCAGAAGTCGCAGTTGAACGGGCAGCCCCGCGAAAACTGCACGTCCATTGTGGCGTACTCCCGCATATCGATCAGCTCCCAGAGCGGAACGGGCGTCTGTTCGATGTCGGCGAAGGCGTCGGTGGCGTACACCCGCTGCGCGCACCCGCGTTCCAGATCGGCCAGGAAGGGCGGCAGGGTCAGCTCGGCCTCGTTGAGCACGAAATGGTCGACGTTGGCAAAGGCCTCGTGCTCACCGGTGAAGAGCGGGCCGCCGGCAACCACCGGCACGCCCGCCGCCTTGCACCGGTCGATGACGCGGCGGGCGGTGTCGCGCTGGACGTTCATCGCGCTGACGAAGGCGTAGTCCGCCCACGCCAGGTCCTTCTCGGTCACGTCGCGCACGTTGAGATCGACCAACCGCTTCTCCCACGCCGCGGGCAACAGCGCTGCGACGGTCAGCAAGCCCAATGGCGGCGACGCTGCCTTCTTGTGGATGAACTTCAGAGCGTGCTTGAAACTCCAAAACGTATCCGGAAACTCGGGGTAGACCAATAGAATGTTCATAACATCTCCTCTCGCATTCTGCCTTGATACACGTCGACATACACCTACATCTCAGTTTAGAACGCTCGTGCATCCGAAACAAGTGCCCGGCGAGCGATTTGGCTATGTCCTGCGACCCATTTTTCCCCTGCAGCACTATCCAATCGGCATGGGTCGACCGGCTAACCCGTTCTATCGCGCCGCAGATTGCCCTCCCCATCGCGGTGTGCTATCATGGAGGGTGATGAGCGCCATATTTCAATTTATCGAAAAACAACAGGTCCTCGAACGGGTCGTGCGCTGGCTTCAATCCCCTCAGAACGTCCCGCGCTCGTTCCGGCGCATCTTCACGATGATGTACATCGGCCTCATCGCTGCCACGGTGATCTACCTCAACCTGGGCGCTCAAAATGCCCCCACTTCTCCGCTCGAGGAACCGGCCGTGATCACCGCGCTCCTGGTCGCCCTGATGGGCATCGAATTGTTCGAGCACAACCGCTACGGGTTGGAAACCCCCAGGCCGGTCGACACGCTCCTGCTCATCGCGCGCATCTTTCTGCTGGCCTTGATTACCCACGCCGACGAATCCGGCATCTCGCTCTTCCTCTACCCTATCATTCCCTTTCTGGCGTATTTCTCCTACGGGCTGCGGGTGAGCAACCTCATGGGCGGCATCTGCTTCGTCGTCTGCTTCTGGCAGGTGACTCAGATGACCAGCGCCTGGCACACGCGGGCCGACGTGTTGACGCTGCTTATCATCGCCACCGAGCTGCTGATCTTTATGCAGGCCATGGCTACCGCCATCCACCGAGATGAAGAGAGCCGCCGCTACACCGACCGCCTGTTGGCCGAGCTTGCCACGGCTCACCAGCAACTGCAACACTACGCCGGGCAGATTGCCGAGCTGGCCGCCGCCGAGGAGCGCAACCGGCTGGCCCGCGACATCCACGACAGCCTGGGCCACCACCTGACGGTGATCAACATCCAGCTCGAAAAAGCGCAAGCCTACAAGACGCGCAATCCCAACGAGGCGGACCAGGCCCTCGTGGACGCCAAACAGGCCGCCCGGGCCGCCCTGGAAGACGTGCGCCGCTCGGTCGGCACGCTGCGGGAAACGGATGGCTTCTTCTCGCTCGAAAATGCGCTGCACGGCCTGGTCGACCGGATGATCGATGCCCCCTTCTCGATCGATCTGCACGTCTCCGGCAGTGCGCAGGGCTACCCGCAACCCGCCTTGATCGCCCTGTATCGCGCTGCCCAGGAAGGCTTGACCAACGTGCAGAAACACGCCAACGCTCGTCACGCCTGCCTGGACGTCTATCTGGGACCGCAAGAGGCGCGCCTGCGCCTTACGGACGACGGCCAGGGCTTCGCTTCCACCGCTTCGAATGCCGTCTCATCCGGCTACGGGCTGCAAGGCCTGCGCGAGCGACTGGCTCTCACCGGCGGCACGATCAACCTGCACTGCCCGCCAGAAGGCGGCACGCAGCTCGACGTCGTCGTGCCCAAGCAGTCCACCGCCGCCCGGACAGACATAAAGGCCGACCCATGACAGAAAACTGCGATTCGAATGCCGTAACTGTGCTCGTCGTGGACGATCAGCGCCTGATCCGCGAGGGCATTGCTTCCCTGCTGGACCTGCAACCCGGCGTGCGCGTGGTGGGGCTGGCCGCCGATGGGCAGGAGGGCGTGGAACAGGCGCTGGCACTCGCCCCCGACGTGGTGCTGATGGACGTGCGCATGCCGGTGCTGGACGGCGTGGCCGCCACCGCCGAAATTCGCGCCCGGCTGCCCGGTTGCCGCGTGCTGATGCTCACCACGTTCGATGACGATGCGTACATCGTCGCGTCGCTGCAAGCCGGGGCCAGTGGCTACCTGCTCAAGGACATCCCCGCTGCCGACCTGGCCCAGGCCATTCGGTTGGTGTATGCCGGCGTCTACCAGTTGAACGCGTCGGTGGTCCACAAGCTTGTCGGGGCTGCGCCGGCCGAGCCCAACGCCCCGCCCCTGTCCCTGCTCCCCACCATCGACCTCACCGCGCGCGAGCTGGAGGTCCTGCGGCTCATCGCCACCGGCGCAACCAACAAAGAGATCGCCGACGCACTGGTGATCAGCGAGGGCACGGTCAAGAACCACGTCTCCAACATCCTCAGCCGGCTGGGGTTGCGTGACCGGGTGCAGGCGGCGCTCTACGCTCACACACACGGTCTGGTAGAGCAGCGGTAACTGCTCAGGCTGCGCGCCTGTCAATTACCCGCCTGGCGCGTCGAAGGGAGATGATGGGGGTTTTGCGGGCGGCGAAGCCGCCCGCAAAACCCCCACTTCCCTTTTCGCGGCAGGAAAGGCAACTGCGAAGCGTAAGCTGAGCAGTTACGAGCAGCGCATCATTGACAGACCGTAAAATCACGGTAGAATGGAGGTCTTGGAGTATCTTCTCAAAAAGTGGGGGATGGGGGTTTTGCGGGCGGCGAAGCCGCCCGCAAAACCCCCATCTTCTCCCCGCT
>JAFGOJ010000341.1 GCA_016926575.1 Anaerolineae bacterium
GGTTTTGCGGGCGGCTTCGCCGCCCGCAAAACCCCCAGTTCTCCCTTCGACGCGCCAGGCGGGTAACTGCCAGGCGCACAGCCTGAGCAGTTACGGCTGATAAAAGTATACTCAAAATTCTCAGAAAGTCCAATCCGTTGCAGGCACGGCACAGGTGTGGTAAACTGGGTAAAATCCGTCGATCAAGGAGCCCTATGCAAGAAAGAATCAGCCGCCACGCCGTCATCCACTACGGCGAGATCAGCCTGAAGGGACGCAATCGCCCCTTCTTCGAGCGCGCCCTCAGCCATGCCATCGCCCAGCGCCTCGAGGACCTGGGCCTGCAGCAGGTCGAGCGGCTCTCAGGCCGTATGATCGTTCACCTGGAACAGCCGCTGGGTGCCACCACGTGGGCCGAGCGGTTGGGCACGGTCTTCGGCATCGCCAATTTTTCGCTGGCGTACCTGGCCGATCCCGATATGGACGCGCTCCGCGCCGCCATCCTGGAGTTGCTCCCCGCCAACCCGCCTGCCTCGTTTCGCGTCCGCGCCTCCCGCGACGATAAAACCTTCCCCCTCACGTCCCCAGAGATCGAACGCGACCTGGGGGCCGCCGTCTACGAGCACACCCAATGGCCCGTACAGCTCAAAGACGCGGCCCTGGTCATCCAGGTGGAAGTGCTGCGCCACCACGCCATCCTCTCCTTCGAAAAGATCGAAGGCCCCGGCGGCCTGCCGGTAGGGGCCAGCGGGCGCGTGGGCCTGCTCCTATCGGGCGGGATCGATTCCCCCGTCGCTGGGCTGATGCTGCTCAAACGCGGCTGTCACGTCATCCCCATCCACTTCCACAGCCGCCCCTTCGGCAACTGGATGGGGTCAGAAGCGCGCAGCCGGGAGATCGTGCGCACGTTGCTGCCCTACGGGATCGAACCGTTCTTCTACACCGTCCCCATCGGCCGCCAGCAACGCGAAATCACCGTGCAGATTCCCGATACGTACCGCGTGATCCTCTACCGCCGCCTCATGGTGCGCATCGCCGAGCGGCTGACCCGGCGCGAGAAGGGGAAGGCACTGGTGACCGGCGAGTCGCTGGGGCAGGTGGCCTCGCAGACGCTGGAAGGCATCGCCGCCGTGGAGCAAGCCGCTTCGATGCCCATCCTGCGTCCGCTGGTGGGGATGGACAAGAAGGAGATCGTCGCCATCGCCGAGCGTATCGGCACCTACCCCCTCTCCTTGATGGAAGGCGACGACTGCTGCCAGTTCCTGATGCCGCGCAGCGTGGTCACCCGCCCACGCCTGGAACAGGTGCTCGACATCGAGGCCAGAACGGAGATGGACCGTCTGGTCGAAGAGGCGCTGGAACAGGCGAAGAAGCAAAGGGTGTGACAAGAAGCAAGAGGCAAGAAGTGTGACGTTCGTCATAGTCGCGCGCCCCATCCTGCGATATACTACAATCGGAGGGTGGAAATGATCACTGTCATGCTCTTGGCTCATCTTTTAGGGGATTATATCTTTCAGTGGGGCGTCATCGCGCGGTGGAAGTCTCAATCGCTGAGCGGTGTGCTGGCCCACGGTTGTATCGTCACGTTGAGCGCGCTGGCCTGCACCGGGCTGACCGCGCCGGCCTGGTGGCCGTATGCACTGCTGATCGGCCTGAGTCACACGGCCATCGACGTGGTGCGCGCCCGCCTGATCCACACGACGTCGACGCGCTGGGAGCTGGTCGGGTTACTGCTCGACCAGGGCATCCACGTGCTGATCATCGTCGCGCTGGTCGCGCTGACCGGTGACCCGCTGGCTGGGCGGACGGCTCTCGCTCCAGGACTGTCGGGCGCGCGACACGTCCTATCCTACGCGCCGGCCGCTGCCCGCCCCCAGCCGAGCACGCCGCTCAGCCCTCTGGCCGACCCCCGCCTACTGCGCTACGTCGTCGGCTACCTGCTGCTGGCCCAACCGGCCTGGGTGCTCATCCGCTTCCTGGTGCGGGGGCTGTGGGGGGCCGACGCCGCTCCCCCGCTCGACCACGGCGAAAAGTTCGGCCCGATGGTGGAACGGATGGCAATCGCCACGTTCACGTGCAGCGGGATGGTCTTACTGACGCCGCTGGTGCTACTTCCACGCCGCCTGATGCGCGTCACCGTGTCGCCGGGACAGGCCGATCTGGCCTTCGCAATGCCGCAGCACTGGGCAGAGACGTTCATCAGCATCGCGCTGGCCGTCGGCATCGGGCTGGTATTGAGAGGATCATGAAGGAGGGCGAGATGGCACACACAGGTGGTTGGGGATATGTTGACGGTTGGCAAAGAGGAGGTTACAATAAAGCCGTGAAAGACGACACGTCCGCACGCGCAGCGTTCCTTCAGTCGATTCCCCTGTTCCAGGACATGGGCGAGCAAGCCCTGCAACGCCTGGCCGAGGATATCCAAAGCCACGTGACGCAGCCCGGCGCGCTCATCTTCCGGCAGGGAGACGCAGCGTACACCTGCCACATCGTCCGGCGCGGCAAGGTGCGCGTGTTCGTGCTGGGCGAGGACGGGCGGGAGCTGTCGGTGCGCATCCTCGGGCCGGGAGAGATCATCGGCGAGATGGCGCTCCTCGACGACCAGCCGCGCTCGGCGAGCGTGGAAGCGCTCGAAGAAACCGAGACGCTGAAGCTGCATCGCAACGCGTTCATGCGCTACGTGCAAGAACACCCCGCGCTGGCGCTGAGCTTGCTGCGATCCCTGAGCGACCGGCTGCGCCTGGCCACCGCCGACGCCGAGGAGATGGCCTCGCTGACCGTCTCCGAGCGGCTGGTGCGCCGCCTGCGCCGCCTGGCCGAATGGTCCGGCAAACCGGTGGCCGGAGGAACGCGCATCACGCTGCCGATGACCCAGGAAGAACTGGCTACCCTCGTCGGCACCAGCCGCGAGAGCGTCAACCGCGCCCTGGTCCGCCTGCGCCGCGAGGGCAAGGTCACTCTGAAGGACGGGTGGATCGTCCTCTCCGACGACCCCGATTGAGCGCGCTGCGCTCTCTCCTCAGCTTCCCCCTCTGACATCCACGAACGGTGACTGCCGGGCTCGCAACCCAGGCAGTCGCTGCTTGACAATCTCTCGCTTACTCTTTATACTGGCGCGGTTTGTCCCTTAAATCAGTTACCTTAAGGAGGTTGATGTTATGCTCAAGTCTCACAATACGCTTTGGCGTGCCGCCGGGCCGGCCATTCTCTCACTGGTCATGGTGGCCTTGCTGGCTTACCCCGGGCTCGGCGTCCAGGCCAACCCACCCTCTCCCACCGGCCAGAACGACGTCGACGCCGTCACCGCCAGCCCGTCGCTGCACAACCCCACGTTCGACAACCACAAATGGTACGAGTTCAGCGGGCGCTATGACAGCTCGTATCCCGCCGGTTCCTGGCTACCCGACGACGATACCGCGGGCGGCCCGCAGGACTGGCGGCTCTGGTTCCAGGATGGCACGGATATCCTCGAAACCGACCCCGAAGCCACCTACGCCCACCATACAGAAGGCGTCCAGATTCGAACCTACGGGCAGGGAAAACACCTGGGAGGTCTGTACCAGCCAATCTACGGCGTGACCCCCTGCCTAACGTATCAATTCACGATGTACGTGTGGTCGTTCCAAGAAGAAAGCACCGACAGCCTGGTAGCTCTCCAGGTGGGGATCGACCGCGCAGGATGGCACCCGGATTCGGCCAACGACCCGGCCATAGACGCGTTCCCCAGCACGACGGTGTGGGGCACATCCAGGCGGTATACGAGTGGATACGGCCAGTTGAGCGTGACCGCCGAAGCCTTCGACGACCAGATCACCGTCTTCACCTATGCCGACGCCAACGGCGGGCGCTCCCACCGCATTCTGTGGGACACCGGCAGCTTCGCCAACGTGACCCCCGCCTGGCTGTACGACCCTGAGGACCTCTCCGCTACCGGCGGCATCAACGGCCTGACCGCCACACCCGGCACGACCTCCGCCACGGTCAGTTGGACGACGTCCAGCAGCGGCATCAGCCAGGTCTACTACCAATCGCTAGGCCCATCGACATCGCCCACTGCCACGCAGCAGATGACGTACACGGTCTACCTGCCCCTCGTCAACCAAGGTTCCCACTGGCAGGCCACGACGCTGAACACGACCCCGAAGACGTCGCACGCCTTCACACTCACCGGCCTGGAGCCGGGATACGTCTACGAGTACATCGTCGTCACCCGCGGCGTTTCGGGCGCGCAGTGCGCCTCGTGGGTCTCCAGCCGTCAGGAGTTCACCACGAACGAGTAACAGACTGTGTTCTACCTTCCCGGAAGCTCTGACGAAGCTTCCGGGAAGGTAATCGTCCCCAACACAAACTGGTCGCCTCCGACCTCTCCCCCTACGTGCACCGCCCACCGCTCCAACGAGTCCAACCAATACGCACCGGTCACCAGCGTGGCCTCGCCCACCGGCGCGCCGGCTGGAACGGCCAGCGCGTGGCGTTGAACGAAGACGTCCCCCACGCGCCAGCTCTCGACCGGCACGCCCAGCCCATCGCCCACGGCGAGCGGCACACCGTCGGCGCCGATCAGGTGCAGCATCAGCGAGGGGAGTCGCTGCAGCAGCCCCTCCACGCGCCAGTAGGTCCACACCTCCACCGTTTCGCCTGCCCGCACCCGGGATGACGCCAGCGTGTAGCCCAAAAGACGCAGTTCCCCCACCGCCACAGTCTCCGTGAACGCGTGCGCCGGTACAGGCACGCCCCCGGCTTCGTAGATGGCGAAGGGCGGCAGCGCGCCGGAGCGGGTCTGCTCGAAGCTCAAGCGCGCCAACACCAGATGGGACTGAACGAAAGGGCTATCGCTCTGCGCCGTGTCGCGGAACAGGGCGTACCAGCCCGCTTCGGCCCCGCCGGTGGGGAAAAGCCAGCTCTGGGTACAGTCGAACGTGGCCAGGCGCAGGTCGTCGCGCCCGAAGCCCTCGGCAATCGCGTCCGGAGGAAGCGGGACCACCGGAACGGTGCACTGCGCCAGCCACGTCGGGGGCTGCTGCGGCTCTTCGACGTCGTAAAAGAACAGGGCAAAGCCGGGGCGCGCGTCGGGCGGGCGGTGGCGGAACCAGTCGTAGGTACTGGGATCGGCCACCATCACCCCTTGCAGCGGCGTCGCCCCGATCACGTACACGCCCGGCGCGGGGTTGAACCGCGCGGGAAGCGTGGCCGGCGCGCCGCGCGCCGGCGCGATCGGTTCGTAGCGGATGCCGTAGTGCGCGGGGTCGGCGTAGGTATAGTAGCTCAACCGCAGCGTGTCGATGTTGCGCTCGTCCAGTGCTTCGCGCAGGGCCACGAAAGACTGCCCCCAGTCGAGGTTGGAATCGACCAGGTAGCGCTGCCCGCCCAACGGCCCACCCGCCAGCTCGTTGAAGTAGGCCAGATAGTGCGGGTGAACCCAGACCGTCCCGGCGAAGAGCCAAACGAGCAGCGCCGCCCATCCCCATTTCCCCCACCCCCGGCGCGGCACCCAGCGCGCCGCGAAGAC
>JAFGOJ010000342.1 GCA_016926575.1 Anaerolineae bacterium
CGTCCCCTGGCGGCCGGTCTTCGACCCACTGCTGGGTGCGGCGTTCCTGTTGGGACTGTGGACGGCCCTGCGCCGCGTCCGGCGCGACGCGGCCGCTGCGTTCGTGCTGGTGTGGACCGCGGTGATGCTGATGCCCACGCTGTTGGCCGAGGACACGCCGCACTTTCTCCGCGCCGTTGGCGTGCTGCCGGTGGCGGCGTTTCTGCCGGCGCTGGGGCTGGATTGGGTGGTGGAGCAGGCGGGGCATCCGAGGTGGGGCTGGGCGGTGGCGGGGGTGGCGTTGGCCTTCGGCCTGGCGAGCACGGCGGCAGCCTACTTTGGCGACTATGCCGCTGCTCCGATGACAGGGTACTGGTTCGAGCGTGGGGCGGTGGCGCTGGCGGGGCGGGCGAACGCGTTCCTGGGCGTGGGGTGGGACGGGGAGCGGATGCTCCACGATGCCGAACCCAACCGCCACGTATTCATCGAACCGGGCTTGTGGGAGCAGTGGCCGCAGGTGCGCTTCCTCGTTGCCCAACCAGAGGCGGTGACGGTGGGCCTGGAGGGTGAGGCGTCTGCCGAGGGTGTGGCCGTCTTCGTCTGGCCCTACGCGGACTGGCAGCGCGCGTGGTCGCTGCTGCCCGTGCCGGCGGAGATCGCGGTGGAGGAGGGGCCGCAATCGCAGGGCGACCGCGACCCCGAACCGTTCACCACCTACCTGGGCTTCTTCGCCACACCGCCCGACCCGGCGGAACCGGCGCTGGCGCGTTTCTCCGGCGGCGTCGAGCTGTTGGGGATAGAGACCGCCTGGGCGGAGGACGGTCGCCTGCGCGTGCGCCTGCGCTGGCGGGCGACGGAATCGCTGGCGGGCGACTACACCGTCTTCGTTCACTACCTGCGCGACGGGGAGCGCCTGGGCCAGGCCGACGCCCGGCCCGCCGGCGGCCACTACCCGACCCCGCTGTGGCATCCCGGTGACGTCGTCAACGACGACCACTTCTTGGAAGGCGTTGGCGTGATCATCCCCGAGCGGGACGCGGTCTTGTTCGGTTTTTGGGACCCTGCGACCGGGGAACGGCTCTATGTGTTGGACGAGGCGGGCAACCCGGCCAACGACTGGCTCATGCTGCCCGTCACGGGGAACTGACTCAATGCGCAAGCGACAATCCGCCATCGGTAATTCGCAATTCGCAATTCATAATTCGCAATTCGCAATTCGCAATTTGCCATTGGTTACCCTCATCCTCGTCGCCTTTCTCGTCGCTGCGCCGGTGTGGGGGCCGGGCATGGTCAACACGCGCGGCGGGGGCGACAGTCCTTTCCTGCTCCAGCGCACGCACCAGATGGTGGAGAACCTGCGCGCGGGCGTTTTCCCGGTGCGTTGGATGCCCGACGCGGCCTACGGCCTGGGCTATCCGTTCTTCCATTACTACGCGTCGCTTCCCTATTACCTGGCGGGCGCGCTCGTGCTGGTGGGCATCGACGTCCTGACCGCGTTGAAGATCGTGCAGACCTTGGGCTTCGTCGCGGCAGGGCTGGCAATGTACGGGTGGATGTGGAGCGTGACCCGCCATCGGTGGGCCGCCTGGCTGGCCGCTGTAGCTTACACCGCCGCGCCCTTCCACCTGGTCAACGTCTACGTCCGTGGCGACTCGCTCTCCGAATTCTACGCCTTCATTTTCTACCCTCTCATTCTTTGGCCCCTTCCGCGCGCGATCTTCAATCCCGGGCCATCCGCCCCAAAGTCATATCAAGCATCACGTCTTCTGGCTCTCGCCGCCTGTGCTCTCGCTTACGCCGCCCTACTCCTCACCCACAACATCTCGGCCTTCATCTTCTCCCCCTTCATCCTCTTGTACCTACTCGTGCTGGCGTGGCGCGAGCGGCGGCGCTTTTGGTCAATCCTCCTAACGGGGGGGGCGGTGCTAATGGTTGGCTTCCTGCTGGCGGTGTGGAGCTGGCCTGTATCCGTGCTTGAATTGCAATACGTCCAGTTGGGGCCTTCTACCGAAGGCTACTTCCACTACAGCCAGCACTTTCGAGCGGCCAATCTGGTCCAATCGAGCTGGCTGTTCGACTATTCCATCGCCCCGGACCTGACCGGGCGTTCGCCGTTCGCGATGGGGCTGCCCCAGGCGCTCTTTGCGACGCTCGGCGCGGCTCTCTTAATCGTGCAGATCATCCGCAGGCGGTTCAGGGGGACGTATCATCGGTCCTTCGTTCTCTATGGTCTGCTGATCTCCACTTTCATGATCACGCCACTCTCCCAATTCCTGTGGGATCGCGTGCCATTTCTGTCCGTGGTTCAATTCCCGTGGCGCTTCCTCTCCGTCCAGGCCCTCTTCGTTGCCGCCACGACTATCGGCCTCACCAACCTTCAACCCCCAACTCGCAACTCGCAATTCCTAATTCGCAACCCGCAATTTGAAACTCGCAACTCGCAACTCGCAATTCGCAATTCCTCTTTTGTACTCGTTGCCGGGCTTCTTCTCTCCGCCGTCCTCCTCCCGCTCCATCCCGACCGCCTCATCGTGGGCCCTGCCGACGTCACGCCCGAGCGGTTGCAGCTTTACGAGCTGTTCAGCGGGAACATCGGCACCACCATCCGTTACGAGTGGCTGCCGCAGACGGCGACGCCGCGCCCGTTCACTTCGCCCGCGCTGGTCGATCCAGACGAACCCATCCCCGCCATCCCGTTGGACGGCGCTGTGCTGACCGCTGCCCTGGTCGAGCGTGGCCCCGTGCGGCAGACCTGGCGCGTCTCCGGCGCGGGCGGGGGGATCGCCTTCCCGCTGCTCTACTGGCCGGGGTGGGAAGCCCAGGTCGACGGGGATCCGGCTGCCGTCTGGCCCGTCGCAGGCTCTGGCGCTCTGGCCATCGACGTGCCGCCGGGCGAGCACACCGTCGCGCTCCGCCTGGACCGCACGCCCGTGCGCCGGGTTGCGGAGGTCGCCTCGCTCGTGACGGCGTTGGGGATGGCAACCTGGCTGAGCATAGCCGGTTACAGGGCAGCGAGGTCGCACAGTCGCAGGCTCACTTGCTCACTTGCTCCCTTGCTCCTCTGTTCCCTTGTGACTCTGCTCCCGCTCGTCGCTCTCTCGCTCTGGTCCGCGCGCGTTGCCCCATCGCCCGCCCTCTCCGACCTGACCATGGACTTCGACCAGATGCCCTACCTGCACCACAGCCCCGGCGGGATCGCGTTCCAGGACGGCCCGCGTTTGACGAGCTACGCCTTTTCCGCCGACGAACTGGCTCCGGGCGACGTCTTGAGCGTGTCGATGAATTGGGAGGCCCTCGACGGCGGCCCCTACACGGCCACACTGGCCCTCTTCTCCCCCGCCGTCACCCGCTACAACGTGCTCCCGCTGGTAGAGGTCGCGATCACCCTTTCACCTGCTTCACGGGCCACACTCACGTTGCCCTCCAACATCCCGCGTGGGCTCTACCTGATCCAACTGCGCCTCTTCGGCCCAGATGGCGAGCGCTATGCGCTGACGCCCCGGGGCCACACGCGCGGCGTGCTCTATCTGCGCCCGGTGCGTGTTCCCCAAGGTCCCGCGCTGTCTCCCGACGTCGCCGTTCTGGCCCCCTTCGGCCCGGCACTCCGTCTGCACGCTGCTACAATAACCCAATTTGACCCACACCATCTGGTGGTGCAGCTGACCTGGTCGGCGGCGCAGCCGGTGGCGGCGAACTATGCGATCTCCCTGCGCCTGCTCGACGCCGGGGGTAATCCGCACGCCGCGTTCGACACCCAGCCCGGCTACGGCTTCCTGCCCACCAGCACGTGGCCGCCCGACGAAGCGGTGGCGGATCGTTACCTGCTCTCCCTTCCCGAGGGCCTGCCTTCCGACGCAGCCTACCGGTTCCAGGTCGTCCTTTATCAAGTGACCACGTTGGAACCGTTGGGCCAGGCGCTGCTGGGGGACTTCGCGCTTCCCCTCGACGCGCCGTTCGAGGCCCGCCGCCCGCCGCGCATCTTCGACCTGCCTGCGCTCGACCATCCCCTGGCGGTTGACTTCGGCGCGCAGGTGCGGCTGGCGGGCTATACGCTGGCTCAATCGGAACAGACGCTCGATCTGACCCTGTGGTGGCAGGCATTGGCGACGCCCACGGCCGACTATACGGCCTTCGTCCACCTGTTCGACCCGCAGAGTGGCGAGAACGTGGCCCAGAGCGACGCCCAACCTCGCGGCGGCGCGTATCCTACGTCGTGGTGGGTGGCGGGTGAGGTTGTCAGCGATACGGTCACAGTGCAACTGGAGGGCCTCCCGCCGGGGACGTACGGCCTGGCGCTGGGGCTCTACGATTACACCGTCACGCGGCTCCCGGCGGTCACACAAGCCGGCGAGCGCGTGCCCGACGACCGACTGGTTCTGCCGGTCGATGTGGAAGTCGAACCATAATTTCTGAGAGGGATCAAGCTATGACATACGAATCGAAAACAGAATGGCGCGCGGCGGTTTTGAAAAACCTCGCGCAGGGCGGCCCGGCCTGCCAACACGCGGCGAAGTACCTGGCCGACAACGACATTGACATCGGCTTTGCCGAGCAGAGCACCGGCGCGCGCTGGACGATGGACGGGCGCATCGAGGTCAGTGCCAAGCATTACTCGCTCGAAACCGACCCGGCGAACCCCTGGTTGCTGGGAGCGGTGGCCCACGAGGCGGCACACCTGGAACAGGGCCTGGGGCTGGCGCTCTCCGTGGCCGGGGAAGTCGCCGCGTGGCGGGTCGAGTACCTCGTCCGCGAGGAGTTGGGCGCGCCGATCAAGGACCCGCACTGGAAAGTGGTCGCTCAGACGCCCGCCCAGCCGACCCGTGCCGACTTGCGCAAGGCGCGCGCAGAGGTGCTCGAAAAGACGGGGTACGGCTACTTGATTTGGGTACTGCCGCTACGGGCCAGCCGTTTGATCGGCGCCGTCGTTGGAGGAGCCCGGAAACTGATTGCCAGGAAGCGTCGGTGAACAAAGCCCGGGCGCTGGCCCTGCTTCTCCTTCTATGCCTCTTCGCACAGACGATGGTCCACGCCCGCAGCGCGTCCATCACGTTCGACGAAGGGCCGCACCTGGCGGTGGGCTACGCCACCCTGCGCACCGGTGACCTGCGCCTCCAGCCGGTGCACATCCACCCGCCCCTGGCGAACGTGTGGGCCGCCGCGCCGCTGCTGCTGCGCTCCGACCTGCCCGACCCGCGCGCGGTGGATGGGTGGGCCATCGCCAGCCTGTCGGCCATCACCGATGCCGTGGTGTGGCAGTACCCGCATCCGCGTGGGATGGCGCTGGCCTCGCGCCTGCCCATCATCGCCATGACGCTGCTCTTAGGCGCGGTGGTCTGCCGCTGGGCCGGCGACCTCTTCGACCGGCGGGCGGGCCTGCTGGCGTTGGCCCTGTATGCCTTCGACCCCAACGTCATCGCCCACGGATCGCTCGTCACCACCGACATGGCGGTCACGTTTTTGGGGACGGCGAGCCTCTTTTTCACTGCCCGCGCCCTGCGCCGCCCGCGCTGGACCGTCTGGGCGGCGGCGTGGGCCGCGGTGGGGCTGGCGTTGGCGGCCAAGGTCTCGGCGGTGGCGCTGGTGCCCGTCGTCGGCGTGCTATGGCTGGTGGGACCGGCGGGGCGCTCGTGGCGGTGGCGCGTTGCGGCGGCGGCGGGCGGTGCGGCGCTGGCCGGGCTGGTCCTGTGGGCCGTCTACGGCTTCGAACTGCGCGCGCTGCCCGGGCTGCCCTTCCCCGTGCCTGCTGCCACCCACCTGGTGATCTACCGCTCGCTGCAAGAGCACTACCAACTCGGCCATCCCTCTTTCCTTTTGGGCCAAAACGCCACCCACGGCTGGCCGGTCTATTTCCCCACCGCCTTCCTGCTCAAAACGCCACTTCCCACTTTATTACTCCTCGCTGCCTCTCTCGTTGCGCCTTTGCTCACTTGCTCCCTTTTTCCTTCGCGGTTTCGTCCCTTTACATCTTTGTTCCCTTGGATGCGCCGCTGGTCCCCTCTTCTCCTCTATCCCCTCCTCTACACCGCCTCGTCCTTCTTCAGCACCGTCAACATCGGCTACCGCCACCTCCTGCCGCTGTTACCGTTCTTGTTCATTTTCATATCGCGAATTAGGAATAGCGAATTGCGAATTAGGAATGGCGAATTAGAGGGCTACGGTTCACGAACCACAACCAACCACTTGCCACTAACCACTTCGCATCTCTCACTCTTCCTACTACCCCTTCTCCTCGCCTGGCTGGCCATCGGCACCGTCCTGCTCGCGCCCAACTACCTGACCTACTTCACGCCATTGGTCGGCGGGCCTGACGAGGGATACCGCTACCTGGTCGACTCGAACCTCGATTGGGGACAGAATCTGTGGCAACTGCGAGATTGGATGGCCGAGAACGGCGTCGACCGGGTCGCCTACGCCCATTACAGCCCGGCCCGCCCCGGCGTCTACGGCATCGACGCCGACTTCCTGCCGCCGGACCCGCGCGCGGTCGAGTTTGCGCCCTACCGCCCGGAACCGGGCGTTTACGCCATCGGCGCGACGGTGCTCCAGGGCCCTTACGCCCCCGACGTCAACACCTACGCCTGGTTCCGCACCCACGAACCGCTGGCCCAGATCGGCCACGCGCTCTTCGTCTACCGCGTACCGCCGCAGCCGGCGCTCGACTGGATTGCCGTGTGTGACGGCTCGACTGCCGCAGAGGGACTGCCCGCCCGCTTCGGCCGGCCGGCGTTGCGGACGGTGCGGCTGGACTGCGCGCAGAGCTGGCTCCTGCCGCCGCGCGGAGCGGTCGGGACGGTCGTGCTGCCCCCTGGTGGGGAAGCGCCGCCCGGGGCCGCGCTGGCGGCGCAGGCGCGCACTGCCGCCGGCGACCCTGCCTACGGCGTCTACACCCTCGCCGGCGACGACGTGTGGGCGGCGGCGGGCCTGCACCCGCTGCCGGCCGGAGCCTCGGTAGAAGGCCCGCTCGTGCTCACCCACTACCGCTTCGACGCCGCCGGCCTTGGCCCCGGCGGCACGGCTCACTTGTGGGCCGTGTGGCAGGTGGCCGATGTTCCCACCCGCCCGCTTTCGCTGATGGCGCACCTGGTCGGGGCGGACGGCCTGCCGGTGGCCGTGGGGGATGGGTTGGGCGTCCCGCCGGACCAGATGCGCGTGGGGGACGTCATCGTGCAGCGGCACGTGTTCGCGCTGCCCGCCGACCTTGCCCCCGGCGCTTACACATTCCACGTCGGCGCGTACTGGCTGGACTCACTGGAGCGCTGGCACTGTGGGGATACGGATCACCTGGTCTTGGATGCCGTCGTTGTCCAGGAATGATCCTGTTCCGAAAATAGCCGCTCATCCGGCCGTCATGCCCGCTGTCATTCCCGCGAAAGCGGGAAAAGCGGGCATCCATCTGTACGTAA
>JAFGOJ010000343.1 GCA_016926575.1 Anaerolineae bacterium
AAACTGGATTCCCGCTTGCGCGGGAATGACGTCTTAAATACAGCGGTAATTTTCTGCTTTCTGAATCATCCCTTCAGAGTGCCGAAAAATCCACCAACTGCACGCCCGCTTCGCGCAGAGCTTCTTTCAAGGCGGGATCGGTGAGGATGGCGAGTTCGCGTTCCCGTCCCTCCCCGTACCCGCTGGAGGCCTGCAACGCCGCGTCGACGAAGCCGGGGTGGCACATCACTTCGCTGATGCCTTCCGGCAAGCCGGCGATCACGTCCAGCAGGTGCCCCAGCGTCGCCCCAGCGCCGTAGAACGTCAGCACGCACCGCTCGGGCGCGCGTACCTGGCTCCCTTCCAGCAGCGCATTGCACGCCGCGATGACCTGCGGCAGCGCGTCCGGCGCGACGCGGTGCGCCTCGGCCAGCGCCGACAGGTCTTGCGCGGGGAGCGCGCCGCACGGCCAGGGATAGCGGATGGGCAGCGCGTACCGCTCCGCCAAAACCAACAGGATACGGAACAGGTCCGGCGTCAGGTAGAGCAAGTGGTGGTGCGCGTCCAGGTGGGTCGGTGTGGTGCCCCAGGCCCGCAGCCGTTCGATCTGCGCCGTCAGTTCCGCTTCGACTTGGGCGCGATCGAGATCATCCAGGCGCGGAGTGAGGGCGCGGATGGGATAGAAATGCCCCGTTTCGTCGACCAGGGTGGGCACGTCTGCTGCGGGCAGGAGGGGCCGCCCGGCTGTGAGGTTGAGGTGTACGCCGATGCCGAGGGCGGGCGTTTCCACGCGTACCCACCGCACGCCCGCCGCCGCGCCCGGCAGGTTCACCATCGCCGTCGTGCTGGTGACGATGCCCTGCCGGTGCGCGCGGAGGATGCCCGCGTCGATGCCCGGCGTGCGCCCGAAGTCATCGGCGTTGACGATCAGGCGCTTCATTCTGCCTCACTCGGTAACTGCTCAGCTACGCTTCGCAATTGCCTCACTCCGCTGCGAAAGGGGGGAGTGGGGGTTTTGCGGGCGGCGAAGCCGCCCGCAAAACCCCCACCTTCTTCCTTCGACGCGCCAGGCAGGTAACTGCCAGGCGCACAGCCTGAGCAGTTGCCTCACTCGTATCTCAACGCGTCGATGGGGTTGAGGCGCGAGGCGCGCCAGGCCGGGTAGAGACCCGAGGCCAGGCCGACGACGGCGGAGACCGTCGTCGCCAGCGCGATCGCGTCCAAGGTGATCACGGAACGAAAGTCTTCGACCAGGGTCGAGACGATCTGTGCACCGGCCGCGCCGAAAGCGATCCCGACCATGCCACCGGCGACGCCCATCGTCACCGCTTCGATCAGGAACTGCCACAGGATGTCGCGCCGCCGCGCGCCGACGGCCTTGCGCAGGCCGATCTCGCGCGTGCGCTCGGTCACGGAGACGAGCATGATGTTCATAATGCCGATCCCGCCGACCAGCAGGCTGATGCCGGCAATTGCGCCCAGGAAGATGGTCAGCACGCCCGTGATCTGGCCGAAAGTGTCCAGCAAGTCGGTCTGGCTGAGGACGGTGAAATCGTCCTCGTCGCTGAAGGCGATGCCGTGCTGTTCGCGCAGCACCTGGCGAATCTGATCGGCGGCCTGGTCCATGCGGTCCTCGTCTGCGGCTTCGGCCAGGATGAAGGAGACGCGGTACTCGCCGCTGGAGGTACGCGCCGAGAAGAGGCGCACCTGGGCTGTGGATAGGGGCACGAAGGCCACGTCATCTTCGTCGTTGAACGTACCGCCCTTCTCTTCCATCACTCCGATGACCTGAAAGGGGATGCCGTTGATGCGCACGGTCTCGCCGATGGGGTAGGGGTTGTCGGGGAAGAGGTTGTCCACCACCGTTTGCCCCAGCACCACTACGCGGGTGCGCCCCTCGATGTCCTGCTGGGAGAAGAAAGACCCGACCACGGGCTGCCACTTTCTGACCTGCGTGAAGTCGGGGGTGACGCCCTGAACCTGGGTGGTGGTCTGCCGGCCGGCAGTGACCAGCGTGGCCGAGCGCGCCAGTTGGGGGGCCACGCGAGCTACGTCGGGCAGGCGGAAGGGATCGGAGAGCGCTTCGACGTCGCTCATGGTCAGCGGTTGGGGCGCGGACTGCATACCGGGCGGGCCGCTGCTGGCATCGAACGTGCCGGGGATGATGAAGAGCAAGTTGGTGCCGATGCCCTGGAACTGCTCGGTGATGTAGACCTGGACGCCCTCGCCGGCAGCCATCAGCGTGATCACGGCGGCCACGCCGATGATGATGCCGAGCATCGTCAAGATGGCGCGCAGTTTGTTCGCAGCCAGCGCCCGTAAGGCCAGGCGGATGCCTTCCATCAGTTTCATGCGAGCACCTCCTGCGGGACGTCCTCAGGGATCGGTTGGAGGGCGGCGATCAAAGGCGTCTCGATGATCTCTTCGCGCGAGATGCGGCCGTCGTAGATGTGGAGGATGCGTGAGGTGTGGCGGCCGATTTCCTGGTCGTGGGTGACGAGGACGATAGTGATGTTGCGCTCCTGGTTGAGCTTCTGGAGGATGTCCATCACTTCGCGGCCCGAGCGACTGTCGAGATTGCCGGTGGGTTCGTCGGCGAGGATGATGGAGGGTTGGTTGACCAGCGCCCGGGCGATGGCGACGCGCTGCTGCTGCCCGCCGGAAAGCTCGGCGGGGGTGTGGTGGAGACGCTCGCCCAGGCCGACGGCCTCCAGGGCCTCGCGGGCGCGCTCCAGGCGCTCGACGCGCGGGTAGCCGGCGTAGATTAGCGGCAGCGCGACGTTGTCCAGCGCCGACGTGCGCGCCAGCAGGTTGAAGGTCTGGAAGACGAAGCCGATGCGCCGGTTGCGGATGTCGGCCAGTTGGTCGTCGTCCAGAGAGCCGACCTCTTCCCCGCTCAGCCAGTAGGTGCCGGAGGTGGGCTGGTCGAGGCAGCCGATGACGTTCATCAGCGTCGACTTGCCCGAGCCGGACGGCCCCATGATGGCGAGCATCTCGCCCGGATGGACTTCGAGCGAGACGCCGCGCAGGGCGTGGACCTGGAACTCGCCCATCTGGTAGACCTTGGTGATCTGTTCAATCTTGATGACCGGTTCTGTCATTGCCCCTCCCTATTGACTGCCGAAGAAGAACCCGTTGACCCCTTCTTCGACCAGTACCAGGATGTCGCCCGCGTTCAGCCCCTCCAGCACCTGGCTGGAACCGCCGTGGCGCACGCCCAGGCGAATGTCGACGCGTTCGGTGACGTCGCCGGACACCTGGCGGTGGACGTAGGTCTGGCCGGTGGTCTGATCGATGCGCACGACCCAGTTGGGTACCAGCAGTTGGTCGGTCAGTTCGTCCACCATAATCAGCGCGGTGGCCGACATGCCGGCGCGCAGGGCCGCCTCGGTGGGATCGAGGGCGATGACGATGGGGTAGGTGGCAGCGCCCTGCTCGATGATGGCGGCGGGGCCGATGCGTTCCACTGCGCCGGACAGAACGACGTCGGAAAACGCGTCGATGGTGACCTCAGCGGGCAGGCCGGGTGACAGTTTCGCCACGTCGATTTCGTCCACGCTGACGGTGATGTGGAATTGGTTGAGGGAGACCAGGCTGACGGCGGGCAGTCCGGTGGGCGCGAGTTCATCGGCGGTGGCGTTGACCGCCGACACGACGCCGTCGAAGGGGGCGGTCAAAACCGCGTCTGCCAGGCTGCTGCGCGCGTTGTCGAGAGCCAGCCGCGCCGCCTCGATGTCCAGTTGTGCGGCCTCCAGGTCGAGCGGGTCGGCGCCTTCGCGCAGCCGCTCCAGGGCGTCCTGCGCTTCCTGGTAGGCCTGCATAGCGCGTTCGACGTCATTGGTGCTGCTTTCCGTCTGCAGGTTCACCTGCTGTTGGATGCGGGCGAGGGCGAGTTCGGCGTCTTCGAAGCGCTGTTGGGTGAAGTCGACGAACCAGTAGTCGATGTTGCCCGCTTCGTACTCGCGCAGGCGGTCTTCGTATCGCTGGCGGGTATCGTCATAGGCGTCCTGGGCATCTTCCAGGGCTTCGTTCAGCAGCGTGCTGTTGAGCACGGCGGTACGGTTGAGTTGGGCCACCTCCAGGGCGGCGGCGGCCTGGGCGACGGCGTTTTCGGCGCGGCGGATGTCGGCCTCGTCGACCGGTTCGCGCAGCCGTTCGAGCCGCAGCTCGGCCTGCCGCAAGGTCAACTCGGCCTGGGCCACAGCGCGTTCCAGGTCGCCGGTGTCGAGCCGCACCAGTGGGTCGCCCGCGCGAACCTCGTCGCCGATGTCGACGCTTACCTCGGCCACGCGGCCGGGCATGTCGAAGCTCAAGTCGACCTGTTGCCCGGTTTCGATGCGCCCGCTGGCGCTGACGGTGATGCGCAGCGTGCCGCGCTCCACGACGGCGGATGGCCGCGCTTCGTCTTCACTGCGGTTGGCCAGTCGCGGCCAAAGGAAAACTCCGGCCACAACCGCCACGGCGATCACGGCCAACACAATCCATATTCCACGTTTCTTCATTCAAAACCTCCCTGATTTGTGCGCTATTCCGAAAATAGCCCTGGCTAATGTAGGGCGGGTTTCAAACCCGCCGCCCCTTGCAGGGGCTCCGCCCCTGCACCCCGCCGGGGAAACGG
>JAFGOJ010000046.1 GCA_016926575.1 Anaerolineae bacterium
CGCGAAAAGGGTGCATTTGTTGTTGGGGGCAACGGCAAAAACCGGCCACGAATTCACACGAATTGACACGAAAAACGCCTTCTCACCTTGTCTCCCTGGCGAGAGTGAGTTATACTTATGCGGAACGATCCCGCCCTCTCACCATCGTTACACTGAAAAGGGAGTGCATATGAACGACTGCTCGACAACCCATCGCTACGCTCGCACCACACTGGCCAGCCTGCTGCTCTTCGCGCTCATCCTCGGTGGAACGGCAGCCTGCACCCACAACCGGCCTACCACCAAAGAGACCGTGTCGGGCGCGTACATCTCCACCTTCTTCACCGATCCGCGCTACCCCGACGACGCCAACAACCGCCCCACCGGCATCGACGCGGACCTGGTCGCTCTGATCGACGCGGGCCAGGAAAGCGTGGCCGTCGCCGCCTACGACCTGGACCTCGACAGTGTGACCGGCGCGCTGATCGGCGCGCACGCCGACGGGCTTCTGGTGCGCGTGGTCACCGACGGCACGAACGGCGACGAAGATGCCATCGCCCGCCTGCGCCAGGCCGGCGTGCCCGTCGTCGCCCGCCCCGACACAGGGCGCGGCATCATGCACAACAAGTTCGTCGTTGTGGACGGCACGTGGGTGTGGACCGGTTCGTGGAATCTGACCTCGAACGGCACCTACCGCAACAACAACCACGCCGTGGTCATCGCCTCGCGCGCGATTGCCGAGGATTACACCGCCGAGTTCGAAGAGATGTTCGCCGGGCAGTTCGGCGCGTCGTCGCCCGCAGAGACGGCCCACCCCAGCGTCGAGATCACCACCAGCGGCGGTACCACCGCACGCGTCGAGGTGGCCTTCGCCCCGGAGGACGGCGTCGAAGCGCGCATCCTCGATGCCCTCGCCAGCGCGCAGAGCACCGTGCGCTTCCTGGCCTTCGTCTTCACCAGCGACCCCCTCGCCAACCGGCTGATCGAACTGGACGCGAGCGGCGTCCAGGTACAGGGCGTGGTGGAAGCGCGTTCCGCCGACGACCCGTACAGCCAGGTCAGCCGGATGCGCGCGGGCGGCATAGACGTGTTGACCGATGGCAATCCCTACATCATGCACCACAAGCTGATCATCATCGACGACCAAATCGTGGTGCTGGGGTCCTACAATTTCTCCGCCAACGCCGAGACGTGGAACGACGAGAACGTGCTAATCGTCCACGACCCGCGCGTCGCGGCGACTTTCCTGGCCGAGTTCGCGCGCGTCTACCAGCAGGCAGCAACCCAATGAGCCAGGAGAGACCGGTGATCGCTTGCTCACAACCGAAGAACGAAAATAGGCGCACGATCCAGTCAAAGACGTCATTCCCGCTGTCATTCCCGCGAAAGCGGGAAAAGCGGGAATCCAATTTGCGCCGGTATGGATGCCCGCTTTCGCGGGCATGACGACCGGGCGCGGGCTATTTTCGGAATAGTTAACAAAAACTCATATGAGGAGGTAAATCGTTATGCCAGCAGTTGAGATTCGACCGGGGATTTACTGGATCGGAGTGAACGACCGCACAACCGACCTGTTCGAAGGGCTATGGCCCATCACCCACGAGGGCGTGTCTTACAACGCATACGTGGTCAACGGCAAGAAAAAAGCACTCATCGACCTGGCCAAAGACATCAAAGCCGACGAGTTCCTCGACCACGTTACGGAGATCGTCGATCCGCTGAGCCTGGACTACGTCGTGATCAACCACATGGAACCCGACCACACCGGCATCCTGACCACCCTGCGCCGGATCGCCCCTCAAGCGACGATCCTCACCACCAGTAAAGCTCAAGAGATGCTACAGGGTTTCTTCCAAATCACCGAGAACGTGCAGGTGGTGGAAGACGGAGAGACGCTGGAACTGGACCCGTTCGTGCTCCAGTTCGTCTCCACCCCCTTCGTCCACTGGCCGGAGACGATGATGACCTACGAGCAGACGCAACGGGTGCTCTTCTCCTGCGACGGATTTGGGGGATACGGCGCAATGCAGGGCACGCTGTTCGACGACGAGTGCAGCAGCGCCGACTTCTACGAGCGCGAATCCCTGCGCTACTACGTCAACATCGTCGCCGCGTTCAGCCGCCCCGTGCTGCGGGCCATCGACAAGCTGGAGGGCGTGCCCGTCGACGTCATCGCCCCGTCCCACGGCCTGGTGTGGCGCAAGAACCCCGCCCGGATCGTGGAATTGTACCGCAAGTGGGCCGGATACGCACAGGGCGAACCCGAACTGGGCGTCACGCTGCTGTACGGTTCGATGTACGGCAACAGCGAGAAGGTGATGAACGCCGTCGCCCAGGGCGTGTCTGAAGCCGGCGTGCCGGTGGAAATTTTCGACGTGGGCCGCATCCACGTCAGTTACATCCTGCCGGCCGTCTGGGTCAACAAGGGCGTCATCGTCGGCGCGCCGACCTACGAAGGGCACCTCTTCCCACCCATGGCCCACGTGCTGGATATATGCGAGCGCAAGCGCATCCAGAATCGCAAGACCGCCTACTTCGGCAGCTACGCCTGGAGCGGCGGGGGATATGGGGAGTTCTCCGAGCTGGCCAAGTCCTTGAAATGGGAGGAACTGGACCACTTCACCTTCCACGGCGGCCCGACGCGGGAGGATTTGAAACACGGCGAAGCGTTCGGGCGGCAGTTTGCGGAGGCGTTGAAGTAGGCCGTTTAGCCTACCGCAACGCGGACAAGATCAGATTGGGGCTGCCGGCCGGGTCGAACGGCGCGCCCGCCAGGTCGCCCCAACAGGTCACCTGGCCGAACCCGGCCGCGCCCAACGCCTGTTCCAACTCTGCGCGCCGCTGCGGCCACAGGTGGGTCGTCGCGACCTGCTGCACCCACGCTCCGCCCCCCACCCGCCGCAGCGTGACCACGTTGAACGCCAGCGTTCCGTCCGGCATAAAATCGTAGAAGCGGAAGAAAAGCCACTCGGCGTCCGGCTCGGCGTGCGATTGCGGCTCCATCCACCGCTCGCGCCGTGCCAGCACCGCGTCGAAGTTGCGGTTCTGGATCAGGAGCAGGCCGCCGGGCCGCAGGCAAGCCACGAAATCGCTCAGCGCCGCCGCCAGTTCGGCCGGCGTCAGCGCGTGGGGCAGCGAGTTGCCCAGGCACAGCAGGGCATCGAACCCCGTCCCGACGCGCTGCGCCAGTTCGCCAAACCCTGCCACCTCGAACCGCGCCGCCACCCCTGCGGCAGCCGCGTTGGCGCGCGCCCGCTCGACCATACCGGCGCTCAGGTCGGCGCCGCTCACCTGGTAGCCCCGCCGGGCCAGCGCAAGCGCGTGCATGCCCGTCCCACAGGCCGCGTCGAGCACGCACCGCGCCCCCACCGCCGCCAACTGCCGCTCGATGAAGGGCATCTCTGCCGCCAGGCGGCCCGCCCAGTTCACGAAACGGTCGTAGTCGGCGCTGAACGCGTCGTACATCACACCACCAACAGCGCCATGTCGCGCCCGAAGAGCCCAATGCGGTCGCCGGAGCGAGCGGGAACGTCCAGGCCGTCGTTGGCGCCCTCCTGATAGGAGAGCCACACCGCCATCGTGTTGCGGGTGGAGAGGAGCGCCCCGTTCAAGAAGACGTGATACGGTTCGTCCCGCGCAATGCCGACGCGTTCGAGCAGCGCGCCGACCGTCTCACCCTCGCCCGGTGCCACGCGCACCACGCTCTCCCGGTCGGGCCGCGCGTCGGGCGCGTAGCGACGCAATCGTCCGTACAGATAAATCTCGATCATCGCGCCCTCATCCATGGATTAGCGTCGGCAGGCAGCGCGTGCAGACCCACAGGCTTTCGCCGCGATGGCGGAACGGCATCAGCGGGGTCTTGTCTTCGCTGACCTTGCAGCGGAAGCAGCGCTGCGCAATGTAGAGCGTGCCGCGCTCGACCATCAGCGCCGCGGCGCGTGCTTCGTCGAAGGCAGGCGCTTCCCGTGTCTCGATGCTCAGCGCGCCGGTAGGACAAACAGGAATGCAGAACCCGGCCCCGTCGCACAGCGCATCGTCGACCACGCGGGCCTTTCCATTCTCGAGCACGATCGCGCCCTCGGCGCACGGCGTGACGCACGCGCCACAACCGTTGCACAGTTCCTCGTCGATTTTGATAATGTGTCGAACAGCCATATTTCTCCTTATCAATCTGTAGCTGCTCAGCTACGCTTCGCAGTTACCTCACTTCGCCGTCCAGCCTGTCATTCTGAGTGAGCCGCCGGAGGCGGCGAGCGAAGAATCTACCCTTTTCGTCTTCGTAACACGGTCTTGAGCACCGAAAGGGCGTAGATTCTTCGTCGCTCCGGCCGCAATGCGGCCTCCGCTCCTCAGAATGACGCGCTTCGACAACAACGCGCTATGTCATTCAGGCGAAGGCGAGGAAAGTGTCAATCTAACCTAAACCATGCC
>JAFGOJ010000047.1 GCA_016926575.1 Anaerolineae bacterium
GGGGAAACCGGAAGGTAAACCGCAGGTTTACCCGTTTCCCCGGCGGGGTGCAGGGGCGGAGCCCCTGCAAAGCCCCTATTTTCGGAACAGACATCTATCTCGTGGAGGTATCTCTTGGACCTACAAGAAGGTCTGGTCATCAAATCGCAGAGCGGTTTCTACACCGTCTACACAGCAGATGGTGTAGAGCTCGTGTGCCATCTGCGCGGACGGTTCAAGCAGGAGCGCTCCGATAGTGACATCGTCGCCGTGGGCGACCACGTGCAGTTCAGCATCGTCGAAGACGGCACGGGCATGATCGAATCCATCGCGCCGCGTACGCGCACGCTCGGGCGGCTGGCGCCTCTTGCCGGCGGGCGCGGTGCGCGCCGCTGGGACCGTGAAGGGTATTTGTTGGAACGCGAGCAAGTGATCGTGGCCAACCCCGACCAGGCCGTCTTCGTCATCGCCTGCGCCGAGCCGGACCCGCGCCTGCGCATGCTCGACCGGCTGCTCGTAGGGGCCGAGGTGCAGCGCGTTCCCGTCATCATCTGCGCCAACAAGCTCGACCTGGTCGATCTGGAGTACGCGAAGGAAGACTTCGGCGTCTACGAAAAGATCGGGTACACCGTGCTCTACACCAGCGCGGAGACCGGCGAGGGCGTGCCCGAACTGGCGGCGCACTTGCAGGGCAAGATTTCCGCGCTGATGGGGCCGTCGGGGGTGGGCAAGAGCAGCCTGCTTAACGTCATCCAGCCGGGCCTGGGCTTGGCCGTGGGGCAGATCAGCCAGTCGACCTACAAAGGGCGTCACACCACCGTCGTGCGCGAGTTGTTTCGCCTGGAACAAGGCGGCTGGGTCGCCGATACGCCCGGCATCCGCGCGCTGGCCCTGTTCGACGTAGACCCTGAGGAACTGGACGCCTATTTCCCCGACATCGCGCCCTACGTGGCGGGCTGTCGCTTCTCCGACTGTACCCACACTGTCGAGCCGGGGTGTGCCGTGTTGGAGGCCGTGGAGCAGGACGAGATTCACATCCACCGCTACGAGAGCTACGTCCGCCTGCGGGATGAGCACCAGCGGCTGGCCGATATGTACTGGTGGGGCATTCAGTCGGATTGACGCGTGGAGGTTCGTTGAGTGGACATCGTAATTGAAGCATTGGGCATCTTTCTGTTGCGCGTGCTGGGCATCACAGTCAGCACGCTGGCGACTATTCTGACCGTTCAGGGGCGCAAATTACCGGCGATCATCACCGGTAGTCTGAGCACGTTTGTTTACGTTGTGGCTATCGGCAAGGTGGTGAACGATCTGGACAACGCGATCAACGTGGCCGCCTACGTGGTCGGCTTCGGCGTCGGCACGTGGGTGGGCATGGTGCTGGAGGGACGCATGGCGTTGGGGTACGCGGAGGTGCGCATCATCTCCACCAGCCACGGGAACGAGATCGCCAACGCCCTGCGCGAGGCCGGATTCGGCGTGACGCAGACGTATGGACGCGGGCAGGACCACGCGGTAGCGATCATCGACGCCTTCGTGCCGCGCAAAAGCGTGGCGGTTATATTGAAGAAGACCGAGGAAAAAGACGACAAAGCCATCGTCGCCGTATCTGAGGCGCGTCAGATTCAAGGTGGGTACTGGCGCTTGCCAGACCGGCGGCGGTAAGGAGCAGAGCGGTGATTCCCATTTCGGACGAAATCCCCACGCGGCGGCTCCCGATCGTCACGTTTGGGCTGATCGGCATCAATGTGCTCGTCTTCTTGTTCGAGCTGATGTTAGGATCGGGGCTAGACGCGTTTTTTATGCGCTGGGGGGCCGTACCGGCCTACATCACCGATCCCTTCAGCTACCCACTGGCCCCATTGACGCTGGTGACGTCGATGTTTCTCCACGGCGGGTGGATGCACCTGATCGGCAACATGCTCTACCTGTGGATCTTCGGCGACAACGTCGAGGACCGGCTGGGGCCGGTGCTGTACGCGATCTTCTATCTGGGCGCGGGACTCGTGGCCGGGCTGGCGCAGGTGGTCGTGGCTCCCTATTCGACCATCCCCGCCATCGGTGCCAGCGGTGCAGTGGCCGGGGTGTTGGCGGCCTACCTGGCGCTCTTCCCGACCGCTCCTGTGAGGGTGCTCGTCCCGGGTCTGTTTATGATGCGCGTGGCGCGTGTGCCGGCCGTGATCGTGCTGGGCATGTGGTTCGTTATCCAACTGTTCAACGGCTTCCTGAGCCTGGGCGCTGCGACGATGGCCACGGGCGGCGTGGCCTGGTTCGCCCACATTGGCGGATTCGTGGCCGGGTTGGGCGTGGGGATTGCGATGCGTGTGTTTCAACGCCCGCAGCTGCCGCCCCCGTCCGGCTACTACCGCTCCTTCTAAGCGACCCCTTCCCGGCGGCCTGAAGCTCCCGGGAAGGCACGCCGACCGCCGATGCGACGCTCCCGCCTGGCCCTCGTCACTCTGATTCTGTTCGGCGCGTTCGTCGTGCGCGCCGTGTCGTTGGATGCCCAATCGCTGTGGCGCGACGAGGTGGACGCGCTGTGCTATGCCTACGCCTTTCCGCAAGCCATCGCCTCGGCCATCGCGCCGCAACCGGACGGGGCTGCCGCTCCTCCGTGTGCCTGCCCGCCCTCGCCCGTCGACGTGGGCGCGCGGCAGCGCTTTGACCTCGTGCCGCGCCTGGTGCAGACCCTCAAAGCGACCATTCGTCACAACGGCCCGCTTCACTACGTGCTACTGCGCGGCTGGATCGCGCTGGCAGGCACGTCGGTCACAGCACTCCGGTTTTTCTCCCTTTGGTTCGGCGTGTTGAGTGTGGCGTTGATGGCCGCGTTGGGACGCCGGCTGTTCGGTCGGGAAGCGGGCGTCATCGCGGCGCTGCTGGCGGCCGCGTCGCCGTACTTCGTCTGGTACAGCCAAGACGCGAAGATGTACACCCTCGTATTGGCCCTGGTGCTGCTGGCCGTCTACGCCCTGCGTCGCGCCGTCGAGGGGGCCGGCGCGCGTTGGTGGGCCGTCCAGATCGCCGCCACCACCTTGCTCCTGTATACCCATGCCTGGGGAGGCTTGCTGATTCCGGTGCAGGTAGGTCTCTTCCTGGCCTGGTGGCCGCAGGCCCGTCGTCAGGTGCGCGGCGGGGTGATCTCTTTGAACCTTCTGACCCTGCCCTACCTGCCGCTTCTGACCACCTGGCCGATCGTGCAGCTCTTCACGCCGGGCGACACCGGCTTTCCGCGCCACACGCTAGGGCAGATGTTCGGGATCGTGTTCAAGGGCTGGAGCACCGGCATTTGGGGCTGGGGCTGGCCCTGGGGCGGGATCGCTCTGGGGACGGCCGCGCTGCTTGGCCTGGCGGGGGCCGTCGTGCTGCCGGGTCGACGGGCTCACCGGCGCACGGCTGCGGGGTTGGCCGTGTGGGCTGCGCTGCCCTTGACTGCCATCTGGTTCATCTCCCTCTGGCAGCCGCGTTTCACCGACCGTTACCTGATCTGGAGCGCGCCGGCGCTCTACCTGCTGGCCGCCGCCGGTCTATCTTTGCTCTGGGAGAAGGGGCGCGCGGCAGCGGGGATGCTGTTGGTTGCGCTCGTGGTGGCGTTCCTCGGCAACGTGTTGTACCAGGCGACCACGCCGATCAAATCCGACTTTCGCGCCGCAGCCGACATCGTCTCCGAGCAGTACGCGCCGGGCGATGTGATCGTCTTCCAGATTCCCCACGGGCGCTACACGTTCGATTATTACTACCCGCACGCGGACTATGCCTGGATCGAGGGCCTGTACACCAATCATACCGCACCCGACGGCAGCTATCTCCTCAGCCAACAACAGGCCGGCGCCTACGTGAACGAGGCCGTTCGGCCATACGGGCGCGTCTGGCTGGTCGCTACCGAGGTCGATATGTGGGACCGGCGGCACCTGGTGCAGGCGTGGTTGGACGCGCACGGGACGCCGGTTCTGCGGCAGACCGTCGCGCTGATCGAGGTGACGCTGTACGATTTACCCTAAACCCGACTCGAACGCCGTCATCAGCGCCCGCCAGCGATCGGGGATCGGCACGGTGCGGTTGGCGCGGTAGTCGTAGCATACCTGGATCGTGCGGGCGGTGGCGGCCAGGCGGCCGTCCTGCCCATCGATCCGGTAGTCGACGACGAAACTGCTGTTGCGCAGCTCGCTGACGCGCATCCAGATGGTGACCTGTTCCCCCAACGCCAGCGGCGCACGGTAGGTGCAGGTCACTTCGGCCAGAATCATCCCCGCGTCATCCCAGCTTTCGAAACCCAATCCCAGGCGGCGGAAGTAGTGGATGCGCACCTGTTCCAGGTACGAAAGGTAGACCGCGTTGTTGACGTGGCCCAGGGCGTCCACGTCGCGCCAGCGCACTTCGAGGGTCGTACTGAATCGAAAGAGGTCATCGGTCATAGCTGTCACCTGTTCGTCCTCAGAAGGGGAATTCCACGAAGCGGATAGTGTCCTTTGCTAAATCGAGGATGCAGATCGATCGGGATTCGCGCCGCGTCCCGCCCAATGCGCCGGGATTGATCAACCGGGTCGGGCCGATGCGCACGTCCTCCCGGTAGTGTGTGTGCCCGCAGAAGATGTAGGCGTATTCACCAGAGCGGGTCAGTTGATGTTGGAGGTCCGTCTCATCTCCGTGCAGCAGTGCTAGCTGATATCCATCCAGCACCAGACGGTGCCAGCGGGCCATCCGCCCGCCCTGGTGCGTCTCTACCGCCAGCGCCAGCTCGTTCGAGCGGTCCATATTGCCCCGTGCAAAGGTCACGTTGAAGCCGGACAAGGCCTCGACGACGGCTGGGCCACATACGTCGCCGCAGTGGAACAGCGTATCGATCCCTTCACTCTGGAAGACGGCCGCCGCTGCCTCTACGCCCTGCAGATTGTCATGCGTGTCCGAAAGCAGGCCGATGCGCATTGTTTCACCTCAAGGGAGTTAATCATATCAGAAATTGGCCAGGGTGCAACCGCCGCGCTGCTGTGTTGCTCCCGCCGGGTCACGCTCCCGGCGGGAGCAAGAGGGGGTGCCTGAGGCGTTAACCCAAGCCCATTTGCGGAAGGGGTCTGGGGGAACCGCAGGTTCCTTCGGCGGGGTGCAGGGGCGGAGCCCCTGCAAAGTCCTGGTAACCGATGGCCGGCGGGTTTGAAACCCGCCTACATCGAGACGGTCTATTTTCGGAATAGTCGCCACGGCCTTAGGCCGCGTAGCGGCCCGGCCACCACAAAGGGCAGAAAATTACCGCTGTATTTAAGACGTCATTCCCGCGCAAGCGGGAATCCA
>JAFGOJ010000048.1 GCA_016926575.1 Anaerolineae bacterium
AAGGGCTGGCTCTACAAGGGCCGCGACGTGATGCCCTGGTGCCCGCGCTGCGCCACCGGCATCAGCCAGCACGAGATCGTCACCGAAGGCTACCGCGAAATGACCCACGCCAGCGTCACCCTGCGCTTCCCGCTGCGCGAACGGCCCGCGGAAAGCCTGCTCGTGTGGACCACCACCCCCTGGACGCTGACCAGCAACGTGGCGGCGGCGGTCGGCCCCGACCTGACCTACCTCAAAGTGCGCCAGGGCGACGAGGTTTTCTACCTCTCCAAAGGCACCGCGGCGATGTTGAAAGGCCCGTACGAGGTACTGGATGAGCTGAAAGGCTCGGCGCTGGAAGGCTGGCGCTACGCCGGCCCCTTCGACGAGCTCGATGCACAGCAGGCCGCCGACGCGCCCGCCGCCCACCGCGTCATCTTGTGGGACGCGGTCGGTGAGACCGAAGGCACGGGCATCGTCCACATCGCCCCCGGCTGCGGCGCGGAGGACTTCGAGCTGGGCCACCTGCACGGCCTGCCCGCCATCGCCCCGCTGAACGAGGAAGGCGTCTTCATCGACGGCTTCGGCCCCCTCACCGGCACGCACGTCTCCGACAGCCCGCAACGCGTCTTCGACAACCTGACCGACAAAGGCCTCCTCTACAAGGTCGAAAACTATACCCACCGCTACCCGGTCTGCTGGCGCTGCGGCACCGACCTGGTCTTCCGCCTGGTCGATGAGTGGTTCATCTCGATGGACGAGCTGCGCCACGATATGATGAACGTGACCAGCCAGATCCGCTGGCTCCCCTCCTTCGGACTGGAGCGGGAGCTGGACTGGTTGCGCAATATGCACGATTGGATGATCAGCAAGAAGCGGTACTGGGGCCTGGCACTGCCCATCTGGGAGTGCAAGGAATGCGGCCACTTCGAGGTCATCGGCAATAAAGACGAGCTCGAAGAACGCGCCGTGGCCGGCTGGGAGGCGTTCGAGGGCCACACGCCCCACAAACCCTGGATCGACCAGGTGCGCGTCGCCTGCTCCAAGTGCGGCGCAGAAGCCTCCCGTGTCCCCGACGTGGGCAACCCCTGGCTGGATGCCGGCATCGTCAGCTTCAGCACGCTCCAATACCGCGCCGATCCCGACTTCTGGGAGCAGTGGTACCCGGCCGACTTCATCTCCGAATCGTTCCCCGGCCAGTTCCGCAACTGGTTCTACAGCCTGCTGGCGATGGCGACGGTGCTGGAGAACACGCCGCCCTTCATGACCTGCTTCGGCTACGCGACGCTGCTGGCCGAGGACGGGCGGGAGATGCACAAGTCGTGGGGCAACGCCATCGAGTTCAACGAGGCAGCCGACCGCATGGGCGTCGACGTGATGCGCTGGCTCTACTGTGCCCACAAGCCGGAAAACAATCTCTACTTCGGCTACGGGCGCGCCGACGAGGTGCGCCGCCTGTTCCTCATCCCCCTGTGGAACGTCTACGCCTTCTTCACCACCTACGCCAACATCGACCAGTGGACGCCCGGCGATGCCGGACGATGGGACGTCTCGCAGACGGCCAGCAAGCTGCCCGCCGACAACCTGTTGGACCGCTGGATCCTGACGCGCCTCGATCAGGTCATCCTCAAAGTGACCGACCGGCTGGAGAATTACGACGCCTACAGCGCGACGCTGGCGGTAGAGCCGTTCCTGGACGACCTGAGCAACTGGTACGTCCGCCGCAGCCGGCGCCGCTTCTGGAAGAGCGAGCACGACGCCGACAAGAACGCTGCCTACACCACCCTCTACCAGGTCTTAACCCGCCTGGGCCGGCTGCTGGCTCCCTTCGTGCCCTTCGTGACCGAGGTGATGTACCAGAACCTGGTCCGCTCGGTCGATCCCAACGCGCCGGAGAGCGTGCACCACACGGACTGGCCGCAGGCGGACCCCGCTGCCGTGGACGAGCGGCTGGTCGAAGACATGGCCCTGGCCCGCCAGGTGGTGGCGCTGGGCCATGCGGCGCGCAACAGCGCCAACGTCAAGTTGCGCCAGCCGCTGGGCCGTGCCCTGGTGCACGGCACGCAGACGCGCGCGCTGGCCCGCGATCTGCTGGAGCTGGTGAAGGACGAGCTGAACGTGAAGGAAGTCGCCTTCGTCGAAGACGCCGCCGAGCTGGTCACCTACAGCCTGCTGCCCAACAGCCAGGTACTCGGCCCGCGCTTCGGGCGGCAGTTCCCGGCGGTGCGGGCCGCGCTGGCTGCGGCCGACGCCGCGGCCGCCGTGCGCCGGCTGCACGGCGACTTGCCGCTGCTGCTGGAGGTGGAGGGGGAAACGGTCGAGCTGGAGGCAGATGCGGTGATCGTGCGCGAGGAGCCGCGCGCGGGCCTGGCCGTCGCCACGGAGCGCGAGACGACCGTCGCCGTCGACGTCGTCATCACTGCCGAACTGGCCGCCGAGGGGCTGGCCCGCGAGGTCATCCGCCGCATGCAGAGCCTGCGTAAAGACGCCGGCTTCAACCTCGACGACCGCATCGTTGCCGCCTACCAGGCAACGGACGATCTGGCGCAGGCCATTGCCGCCTGGGAGGGCCTCATCGCCGCCGAAACGCTGAGCAAAACGCTGCGGGCCGGCGAACCGGAAGCGGATATGGTCATCCAGACGTTCCAGGTAGAAGGCCACGCGCTGACGGTGGGCATCCGGCGGGTAAACTAGGTTTTGTGCTCTGGTGGGCTTTGTGGTAGAATGTCCTTTCTAGGACGGTCGGATACAGGAGGGCTGAAATGCCTGTCTCAAATGAAGAGATCAAACAGCATC
>JAFGOJ010000344.1 GCA_016926575.1 Anaerolineae bacterium
CAACGAAGAGATGCTGGGCATCTACGTCGGTTGGGGCGGATACATGAGCGTCATTCTCCAATGGCAAGATAGCTGGGGCTACGCCTCTCAGGACTACGACCTCTTCATCTACGACGCGAATGGCAACGTCCTGGGTTCCTCCGAGGACTACCAGGATGGTCAAGCCGGGCAGGAGCCGGTAGAATACTTCAGCGGAGAAGTCGACGACGACGTCGTCTACGCTGTCGTCGCTGCCTACGGGGCCGACCAGGCCGTGCCGCTCGACATCTTCGTCCAAAATGCCGATCTGTTCATCTACACCCCCGAGTACAGCATCAACACCCCCGGCGACGCGGTGGGATCGCTGACCGTCGGGGCGGCGAATTTCTGGGATGATAGCCTGGCCGAATACAGCTCGCAAGGGCCCACCGTCGACGGGCGCTTGAAGCCCGAAATTGCCGCGCCTACCGGCGTCTCCGGGGCCAGCTACGGCCCGACCGCCTTCGATGGTACTTCCTCCTCTTGTCCCCACGTAGCCGGAGCCGCCGCCCTGGTTTGGCAGGCCAACCCCGGCTACACCCGCGAGGATGTGTGGAATTACCTACTGAACAACTCCCGTGACCTGGGCGCGTCCGGTCCGGATACGGGGTACGGCTACGGACGGCTCCAGTTGCCCGCGCCACCCAACACCACCGCCCAACCCATGCCCACCGTTACCCCCGGCAGTGGCCAGGTAGGCCAGCCTTCCCTGCCCACCCCCACTCCCGTCGCTTACGTTACGCCCATTCCGGCTCCCGTTAGCCCCGGCTCCTCCGGCGACTTTGGCGCGCAATTGCTGGCCCTGGGCGTCGTCGGCGTGTTGATGAGCGGCATGTGCTGCCTGGGAGGCGGACTGATTTTCATCGCCGTCATCGGCCTGGTCGTCGGTCGCCGCCGTGCCAGCCGTCGCCAGCCGCCGCGCCCGCAGTATTACGCCCAGCCACGTCCGCCGCAAGGCCCGCCCCAGCAGCGCCCGCCACAAGGCCCGCCGCCTTATCCCCAGCAGCGGCCCCCGCAACAGCGCCCGCCTCAGCCGCCTCCGCCGGCCCAACAGCGCCCGCCGCAACAACAGCGACCACCGCAGCCGCCTCCGCCGGCCCAGCCACAGCCGCCGCAGGCTCCTGGACCCGCCCCCGAGGCGCGTTGCCCGCATTGCCACGCCCTGGTGCGCCCCGGCGCGCGCTTCTGCCCTCACTGCGGGAAGACCCTGTAGGACGGGACGCGAACGTTGGAACAACTGTCGCTGTTCGCCGGCGCGCCACAATCGGCGACGATGCCCTGCACCGTCAGCCAACTCGTCGGGCGCATCCGCGCCCTCGTCGAGTCCGACCGCGCGCTGGGAGATGTCTGGGTCGAAGGCGAAATCTCCAATTTCAGCCGCGCCTCCTCCGGCCACTGCTACTTCACCATCAAGGACGCCGGCGCCGAACTGCGCGGGGTGATGTGGCGAAACACGGCCCACGCCCTGCGTACCCTGCCCCGCGACGGCGACCACGTCCTCGTCCATGGCTACGTGGGCGTCTACGAGCAGCGCGGCGCGATCCAACTGTACGTCGACCACGTCGAGGCTGCCGGAGCTGGACGTCTCTATCAGGAATTCGAGCGGCTCAAGGCGCGTCTGGAAGCGGAAGGGCTGTTCGCCCCCGAGCGCAAGCGCCCCCTGCCGCCCTTCCCGCACCGCATCGGCATCGTTACCTCGCCCACTGCCGCCGCCCTGCGCGACGTCCTCACCGTCCTCAGCCGCCGCTACCCCCTCGCCGGCGTGCTCCTCGCTCCCACGCGCGTCCAGGGAGAGCAGGCCCCGCCGGAGATCGTCGACGCGCTGGTGCGCCTGAACGAGCGCGCCGACGTCGACGTGATCATCGTTGCCCGCGGCGGCGGGTCGATCGAAGAACTGTGGGCCTTCAACGATGAGCGTGTGGTCCGCGCCATCGCCGGCTCTCGCATCCCCGTGATCTGCGGCGTGGGCCACGAGACCGACTTCAGCCTGGCCGACTTCGCCGCCGACCTGCGCGCGCCCACGCCCTCCGCCGCCGCCGAACTCGCCACGCCTAACCTGGAGGACCTGCGCGCCCAGGTGACGCGCCTGCAATCGCACCTCGCCGGGCAGATGCAGGTCGCCCTCGATGACCGGCGCTGGGCGCTCGACCAGAAGGTGCAAGCGCTGAAGCTCCTCTCGCCCCAGACGCAGCTCGTCCAGGCCCGCCAGCGGATCGACGAATGGACCGGTCGCGCCACGCTGGCACTGTTGCACGCCCTGCGTCTCCGCCGCGAGCGCCTGGCCGGCCTGACCGGGCGGCTGGAGGGCGTCAGCCCGCTGGCGACGCTCCAACGCGGCTACGCCATCGTCCGCCGCCGGGCCGACGAGGATGTGGTGACCTGCGTGAGTCACGTCGCGCCCGGCGATGCGCTTCGCATCCAGGTCTCCGACGGCACCTTCGACGCCACGGTTGCCGAATGACCCATCATTTGCTGGAAACCGCGCTCGAAGCCGCGCATCGCGCCGGGGAAATCCTGATGGCGCGTCTGTGGGGCGAGTTGGACGTCACTCAGAAGGGCTACCGCGACGTCGTGACCGCAGCCGACACGGCTGCCGAGTCCGCCATCCTCTCCTTGATCCGCGAACGCTTCCCCACACACGCCATCCTGGCTGAGGAATCGGGCGCGATCGACGGCGACGCGCCCACCGTGTGGGTTGTCGACCCGCTGGATGGCACCACCAACTACGCGCGCGGACATCCCACCTTCTCTGTGTCGGTGGCGGTGTTGGAGCGTGGAGTGACACTGGCGGGTGTGGTCCATGACCCTGTGCGCGGGCACACCTTCGCCGCCTGCCGGGGCGCGGGGGCCACGTTGAACGGGCGCGCCATCGCCGCCAGCCCCGCCGACCGGCTCGCCGACGCCATCGTCGCCCTCGATTGGGGCCACGCCGATGCCGACCGGCAGCGCGCTCTCCACCACCTGAACCGCCTGGCGGGCGAGTGCCGGACCATCCGCACCCTCGGTTCGGCCGCGCTGGCCTTGGCCTACGTGGGCGCGGGCTGGCTCGATGTGTACTTTGCGCTGGGGATCAAACCGTGGGATGCCGCTGCCGCCAGCCTGATCGTGACCGAGGCCGGGGGAACCGTCACCACCCTTGAAGGAGAACCGTGGAGCATCGAAGACGCCGCCATCCTCGCCACCAACGGGCGGCTACACCCTGCAATCTGCTAATCTGCAACTCGCCGCTTTGCCTCTAATCCCACCCAATCGTCGATCTGCCGCCGCCCGGTCACCTGCAAGCCCGCGTGTTGGAGCGCGCTGCGTACCTCTTCTTCCTGTTCGTCCAGGATACCGGCCAGAACCAGGAGGCCCTGCGCGGCCAGTCGGTCGGCCAGCCCCTGCGCCGCCATCTGCACGATCACCCGCGCCAGGATGTTGACGGCGACCACGTCGAACGTGCCATCCGCCTGTGCCAGCGATCCCTGTGCCGGCCGCACCGCCGCCGCCACGCCGTTGTCGTCCACGTTCCGCCGCGCGGCAGCGACCGCCTCGGCGTCGTTGTCGAGGGCCAGCACCGGCGCAGCGCCCAGCTTCGCCCCCACGATGGCCAGAATGCCCGACCCGGTCCCCAGGTCGAGCAGGCTCATCCCCGGGCGGACGTGCTCCTCCAGCGCCATCAAGCACATCTGCGTCGTGGGGTGCAGCCCTGTGCCGAACGCCATCCCCGGGTCCAACGTGACCACGATGTCGTCCCGGCGCGGGGCATACGACAGCCACGACGGGCGCACCACCACCCGCCGGCCGATGTGCAACACGCGCATATGCTGCTTCCAGCTCTCGGTCCAGTCGGTGTCGGGCACGGCACGGAACGCCGGTTCGGGGATGGGTAACAGTTGCCCCAGGTGCCACAGCGCTTCTTCGACCTTGCGGCGGGTTTCGGGCAGGTCGGCGTCGCTGGGCAGGTACGCGCGCACCGCCACCGGCCCCCCCGCGGCGCCTTCCGGCCCGGCCTCGATAGCGACTCCCTGCGGCGCGTACCGGTTCAACACCTCGGCCACGGCCTCGGCAGCTTCACTGCTCACTTCAACGCTAACTTCCAACCATTCCATCTGTAACCTGCCATCTGTAATCTGCTCACACCCCGAACACGTCCCGCAGCCGGTCGAAAAACGTCGGTTCTTTGACGTCGACAATCGACTCGGTGCTCAGCGTAGTGGCCAGTTCCTTGAACAGCTCCTTCTGCCGTTTCGTCAGCTTGGTGGGAACTTCGACCCGAATCAGAACGAGCAAGTCGCCGCGACTGCTGCGCCGCAGGTGTGGCACACCGCGCCCGCGCAGGCGCAGGATCGCCCCCATCTGTGTGCCCGGCGCGATGTCGATCTCCTCTTCCCCCTCCAACGTGGGAATTTTCACCCGCGTTCCGAGGGCGGCCTGGGAGACGTTGATGTTCAACTCCAGAACCAGATCGTTGCCGCGACGCCGGAAATGTGGGTGCGGCTCCACGTCCAGCACCACGTAGAGGTTGCCTGCCGGCCCACCGCGTTCGCCCGGTTCTCCCTCCCCGGCCAGCCGCACCTGCGTGCCCGCGTCGACGCCGGCGGGAATGCTCACCTCCAGCCGGCGCGCGGCATAGGCGCGGCCGGTGCCATTGCACTCGCGGCAGGGCATGGGAATCGTCTCCCCTTCACCCCGGCAGACCGGGCAGGTGGTGACATTGACGAACGAACCGAAGATCGAACGCTGCACCTGCCGTACCTGCCCCGTGCCGTTGCACTCGCTGCAGCGCACCGGGGTGGTTCCCGGCTCGGCGCCGCTTCCGGCGCATTTGGAGCACGCCTCCTGCCGGGTGATCTCGATCTCCTTGGTGCACCCGAACACGGCCTCCTCGAACGTGAGGCGCAGGTCGTACCGCAGGTCGGCCCCCCGGCGCGGGCCGCGGCTGCGCGAGGTTCGAAACCCGAACCCGCCCATCCCCCCGAAGACCTCTTCGAAGATGTCGAAGGGGTCGCGGAAACCGAAATCGAACCCCGCTCCGGAGTTGTTGAGCCCGGCGTGGCCGTACCGGTCGTAGGCCATGCGCTTGTCCCGATCCGACAGCACCTGGTAGGCCTCGTTGATCTCCTTGAACCGGGCTTCTGCATCTTCCAGTTCGGAAACGTCGGGATGATATTTTCGGGCCAGGCCGCGGTAGGCGCGTTTGATCTCCTCGGCGCTCGCCGCGCGCTCTACACCCAGTACATCGTAATAATCGCGTTTGTTGGCCATAGTTTCGCTTAACTGACGAAGAATTCTCCTTCGAAGGCGTCGTCGTTGGGGGCCGGGCTGCGCAACTCCCCGCCCACCGCCTGCAACGCCTGGTACAATTCGGCGGTACGCGTGCGAATCAGTGCCAGATCATCGCTGTCCAACACGTCGCGCACGGCCCGCATCTTGACCGTCAATCCCTGCCGAACCTCGGGTGAGACGTGCTGCCCCATCTCTTCCAGGAATTGCTCTGTGGAATAGACCGCGCTATCGGCGACGTTTCGCGTCTCGACGAGCTCCTTGCGCTGCTGGTCCCGCTCGCGGTACGCATCCGCCTCGGTCACCATGCGCTCCACCTCGTCGTCGCTGAGGCCGCTGGACGGCACGATGCGCATCGACTGCGCGCGCCCGGTCGCGTTGTCCTTGGCAGACACGTTGAGGATGCCGTCGGCGTCGATGTCGAAAGAGACCTCGATCTGGGGGACGCCGCGCGGCGCGGGTGGGATGCCATCCAGGATGAACCGGCCCAAGCTCTTGTTGTCGGCCGCCATCGGACGCTCGCCCTGCACGACGTGAATGTCCACCTGCGTCTGGCCGTTGGTCGCCGTGGAGAAAATCTGGCTCTTGAACGTGGGGATGGTCGTGTTGCGCTCGATCAACGGCGTCGCCACGCCGCCCAGCGTCTCGATGCTCAGCGTCAGCGCGGTGACGTCTAGCAGGAGCACGTCGTTGACCTCGCCGGCGAGCACGCCGGCCTGGATGCCCGCACCCGCGCCCACCACCTCGTCGGGATTGACGCCCTTGTGCGGCTCGCGCTTGAAGAACTCGGCCACCAGGCGCTGGATGGCGGGCATACGCGTTTGCCCGCCCACCAGGATGACCTGGTCGATGTCGGCGGGCTTCAGCCGCGCGTCCGCCAGCGCCTGCTTGCACGGCCCCAGCGAGCGCTGGATCAGGTCGTCGACCAGTTGTTCGAGCTTCGCCCGCGTCAGCCGCACCTCGAGGTGCTTGGGGCCGGAGGCGTCGGCAGAGATGAAGGGCAGGTTGATCTCCGTCTCCAGCAGCGTCGACAGCTCGACCTTGGCCTTCTCGCAGGCCTCCTTCAGGCGCTGCAACGCCTGCCGGTCTTTGCGCAGGTCGATGCCGTGCTCCTTCTGGAATGCGTCGGCAACGTAGGTGATGATGCGCTGGTCGAAATCGTCGCCGCCGAGGAACGTATCGCCGTTCGTCGCTTTGACCTCGAACACGCCGTCACCCACGTCCAGAATGGAAATGTCGAACGTGCCGCCGCCCAGGTCGTACACCGCGATGACCTCGTCCCGGTTCTCTCCCAGGCCGTAGGCCAGGGAGGACGCGGTGGGTTCATTGATGATGCGCAGCACCTCCAGGCCGGCGATCTTCCCGGCGTCCTTCGTCGCCTGGCGCTGGCTGTCGTTGAAATACGCCGGCACTGTGATGACGGCCTGCGTGACCGGCTCGCCCAGGTATGCCTCCGCGTCGGCTTTTACCTTCTGTAAGATCATCGCCGAAACCTCGGGCGGGGAGTAGTCGTTGTCGCCCAGCCGGACGCGGATGTCGCCGTTGGGCGCGGCAGTGACCTCGTAGGGCGTCGTTTCGAGCGCGCGCTGGACCACCGGATCGTCGAACTTACGCCCCATAAAGCGCTTGATCGAGAAGATGGTCTGGCCGGGATTGACCACCGCCTGTCGTTTGGCGATCTGCCCGACCAGGCGCTCGCCGGTTTTGGGGCTGATGGCGACGACGGAGGGAAAGAGACGCCCGCCCTCGGCGCTAGGGACGATGACCGGTTCACCGCCCACCATCACGCCGCAGACCGAGTTGGTTGTGCCCAGGTCGATACCGATAACTTTACCCATCGACGCGTTACTCCTGGCTCTCGTCGGCCGCGGTGGCGTCCTGCGCTGCTTCCGCAGGCGGCACGTCGGCACTGTCTTCTTCGACACGGGGGGCCGGTTCGGCAGGCAGCGGGGCCTTCGCCACGCGCACCAGCGCGGGCCGGATCACGCGCTCCCCCAACATATAGCCGCGCTGCACCTCGCCGATGATCTGCCCGTCCTCGTACCCCGCAAGCTCCTCGTAGGTGATGGCTTCGTGGACCAGCGGGTCGAAGCGCAGCCCCTCGGTTTCGATGGGCTTCACCCCTTCCATTTCGAGGATCTTCTCCAGCTTGCGGAAGATGATGAGCACTCCCTCGATCCACGTCAGGCGCTCCAGCCCGACCGGCAGCGTGCGCAGCGCCCGGCCCAAATCGTCCAGCACCGGCAGAACACTGGCGATCAGGCCGGCGTTACTCAACTCGACCCGGCGCTGCCAGTCGGCCTCCTGTCGCTTGCGGTAGTTGGAAAATTCGGCCTGCGAGCGCCTCCATCCATCGAGGTACTCGGCTGCCTGCGCCTGCGCCGCCTCCAAATCCGCCTGCAACTGTGCCAGTTCGGCCTCCGGCTGCGCGACGTCCTGCGCGGCAGCGGGTTCTTCGACCATCGATTCACTCTTTTTCTTTGTCATCACGACCTCCTCGGTGTAATGGGGGGCAAGTGTGTGCCCTCAGGCGCGAACGCCTCGTGTACCAAATCAGACAACAGATCGGTCACGAAACGGACCGTCGAGATCACCCGACCGTACCCCATACGCGTCGGGCCGAGCACGCCCAGCGCGCCGGTCGCCAGACCAGAGACGCCGTACCGGCTGAGCACCAGGCTGCACGCGCGCAGCTCGTCGAAGCGGCCCTCCTCACCGATCATCACCCGCACCGAGCCCACCGTCGGCCCCAGCGCGTCGACTAGTACGGCGTCCAGGAAGTTCTTCTCCTCGAGCACGCGCAAAACGCCCTGCGTTGGCATGCCCTCGGTGAACTCCGGTTCCTGCAGCAGCGTGCTCAGGCCGTCGTGGTACACCTCGCCGGTGACGCTGGCCTCGCCCTGGAGCATCAGCTCTGCCACCAGTCGCGCGACCTCCGCCTCGAAGAGCGGCAGGGCGGGGATGCGGGCGCGGACTTCGTCGCCGTTCAGGCCCGCGCACAGTTGGTTCAGCCGGTCCGCCGCCTCGCTGAGGTCCATCTGCTCCATTGACTCCGGCAGGGTCAGCATCTGCTGGCGGATCAAGCCGCCCTGGAGCACCAGGATCAGCAGCACCGAGCGCCCGCGGGTAGAGATGAGCTGGAGGAAGCGATAGCGTGCGTAGGGGGCCTTGGGTGCCGTTACCAATGCCGCGCTGCGCGTGGTGCGTGCCAGCACCGACGCCGCCAGCGGCATCCACTCGTCCACCTGCTGGCGTACCTGCTGGAACTGGTGCGCGATGGTGCGCTGCTCGGCCAGGGGCAGCTCGTTCGTGTGCAGCATCCGCTCGACGAAGTAGCGGTACCCCTGATCGGTCGGCACGCGCCCCGCCGAGGTGTGCGGGTGAGAGAAATACCCCATCTCTTCCAGATAGGCCATCTCGTTGCGCACCGTCGCCGGGCTGACGTTCAACCCGTACTTGTCGACCAGCACGCGCGATCCCACCGGCTTTGCGGTGTGGACGTACTCGCGCACGACGAGCCCCAGAATGGTCTGCTGACGCGGAGTTAGTTCGGACACATGCCCCTCCAGTTTAGCACTCTAGGTCATAGAGTGCTAAAACGAACTCTGCCATGCTACCACGCGGGGGCGGATATGTCAAGCTTGTAAGATTCTCTTGTTCTTCGTGCTGTTTTTCGGGCCATCTCGCGCAATTCCTTCATATTTTTCTTTGTGTCCTTTGTGCTCTTCGTGGTTGATGGCTTTTTTCAGTATAGACTGTTATAATTCCCCACATGAAGAAACTATTGCCGGTCATTTTGTTGTGCTCGTTGTTGCTGTCTGTGGGGCACACGCCTGTGGACGCGCGGAGCGACTTGCCGGACCCGCTGCCGGCGGGCGTGCTCGAACCGGAGCTGGCCCGCGCGCTGGCCGAAACCCCGCCCGACGCGATGGTGCGCGTCATCGTCGAGATGCGGGAGCAGGCCGACCCGCAGGCGCTCACCGGCGGCGCGCGCAGTGTGGACGAGGCGCGCGCCCGTCTCGTCGCCGGCCTGCAATCCCGCGCCGCTGCGTCCCAGGCCGCGTTGCGAGCCTACCTGGACCGCGGCCGCGCTGCCGGAGAGGTGGCCGCCTATACCCCCTTCTGGATCGTCAACGCCGTTGCCGTCCAGGCACACCCGTCCGCCGTGCGCCACCTGGCCGATCTCTCCGGCGTCGCCGTAGTGCGCCTCGATCACTACCGCCAATGGATCCCCACCAGCTTCCAACCTGCTATCTCGAACCTGCAATCTGCCAACCTGCAACCTGCCAACCTGCAACCTGCCGAATGGAACATCGCCCGCGTCCACGCCCCCCAGGTCTGGTCCTCCCTCAACGTCTCGGGAACCGGCACGGTGGTGGCGGGGATGGACACCGGCGTCGATTGGCTCCACCCCGCATTACAGACCAACTATCGCGGCTACACGCCCCACGGTCTCGTCAACCACGACGGCAACTGGTTCGACGCGGTGAGCGGTTCGCTCTACCCGGTGGACGGATACGGGCACGGCACGCACACGCTCGGCACTGCCGTGGGGCAGGGGGGGATCGGCGTCGCGCCTGGCGCGCAGTGGATCGCCGCGCGCGTGTTCAACAGCAGCGGCGGCGCTTACGATTCGTGGATCCACGCCGGGTTCGAGTGGCTGCTGGCCCCCGGCGGCGACCCCAGCCACGCGCCCGACGTGGTCAACTGCTCCTGGGGCAGTTCCTACAGCTTCCTGACCACCTTTCAACCCGATCTACAGGCATTGCGGACCGCCGGTATCCTGCCCGTCTTCTCCAATGGGAACAGCGGGCCGGGTGAAGAAACGGTCGGCTCACCGGCCTCTTTGCCGGAAGCGTTCGCCGTGGGTGCCATCGATTCGTACGACCTGGTCGCCAGCTTCTCCAGCCGCGGTCCCTCGCCATGGGGCGAGATACGGCCGCACGTCGTCGCGCCGGGGGTGGGCGTCCTCTCTAGTTACCCCGGCGGGGTGTACGTCACTGCGAATGGCACCTCGATGGCCGCCCCGCACGTCACCGGCATCGCCGCGCTGCTGCATTCGGTCGACCCAACGCTCAGTATCGAGCAGATGGCCGCGCTGATGATCGGTACGGCGGAGCCGTTGGGCGACCCCGTCCCCAACAACGATGCCGGGTGGGGCATCGTAGATGCCTTCGAGGCCGTCGCCCGCTTGACGCATCCGGGCTTCATCACCGGGACGGTGCGTCAGCAGGGCAGTGGTGCCCCCATCCCCGGCGCGACCGTCGCGGCGGTCGCACACGGTGGCCCGGGCAGCGGCTCGACGACCACCGACGCCGCCGGCGCGTACCTGCTGGCGCTGAAACCCTCCGTCTACGACGTGACCGCTTCCGCTTTCGGCCACTCGCCGCATACCGTTTTTGGAGTCACGGTGACGACGAACACCGTCGCTGCCGTCAACGTCTCCCTGACGCCGCTGCCGTCCGGTGCGCTGCGCGCCACCGCCTTCGACGCGGAGACGGGCGAACCGGTCACCGCGACCCTGTCGGTGCTGGATACGCCCCTTTCCGCAGACGCGGCGGCGTACACGTTCACCCTGCCCGCCGGTGCCTACGTCCTCCAGGCCCGTGCGCTCGGCTACCGGGTGGTCACTGCCACCGTCACGGTCGCTGCGAACGAGGTCGCTACGGCCGCGCTGGCGCTCCCCTCCGCACCAACGCTGTTGCTCGTGGACAGCGGCGGCTGGTATTACGGCAGCGAAATCGGCTACTACCGCCAGGCTCTGGATGACCTGGCGCTGGCCTACGACGAGTGGCCCATCCTGGCGCTGCCCGGTTACCTGCCGGCCGCTGCCGACCTGCTGCCCTACGACGTCGTCGTGTGGAGCGCACCGCGGGACGCGCCGGCCTTCATCGGCGCGGAGGAGGCCATCGTTGAGTACCTGTCGGCGGGCGGACGGCTGTTCCTGAGCGGGCAGGACATCGGATTCCTCGACGGCGGGATGCAATTTGCCGATTATTACCCGCAGTACCTCAAAGCGACATGGGTAGACGATAGCTCCGGCATTTGGACGCTGACCGGCGCGCCCGGCGATCTGTTCGAGGGCATCACCGTCGACATTGCCGGAACCGGTGGGGCAGACAACCAGTTGTACCCCGACGAGATCGCCGTCATCGAACCCGACTACGCTGCACCGGTGTTCTATTATCAGGACGATGGGTGTGGTGGCATCCGCGTGGGGACGTGTCTGGACTACCGCACGATCTACCTCTCCTTCGGTTTCGAAGCGATGGCCGACCGGGCCGCGCGGAGCGTGGTGCTGGCCCGTTCGCTGGACTGGCTGGTCGCTCCGCTGCCGGACGCAGGCCTGGAGCTCAGCCCCCAGACCCAGGCGGCTATCGGCTTGCCGGGGACGGTGGTCACGCACACGGTGCGGGTACGCCACGTGGGGGAAGGCGGGCTGACCGACACGGTTACCCTTTCTTTGAGCGGCGTCGAGTGGCCGACGGAGATAGAGACGACGGAGTTGACATTGGGCGCGTGTACTTCCAGCACGGTGCGGGTGACGGTTACCATTCCCGCCGGCGCCGGCTGGGACGCGCGGGACGCGATCACGCTCACGGCGCAGTCGACGCTCTCTCCCACGCTCAACGAGGCCGCGCTGCTGCTCAGCAAAGCCCCGGCCCCCGTCTTGCTGGTGGACGACGACCGCTGGTATGAACAAGTGGAGAAATACCACGCCGCATTGTCTGCTGCGGAAATCCCATACGATGACTGGCAAGTCTGCCCAGCCCTTGGCGCTTGTCAAGATAATAGCCCGCCGCTGGATGTATTGCAGCGTTACCCCATCGTCGTGTGGTGGACCGGCTATGATTGGTACCGCCCGGTGACGGCAGCGGAGGCAGAGACGCTCGAAGCTTATCTCGCGGGTGGGGGGCGCCTGCTCTTTTCCGGGCAGGATTTCCTGTATTACCATTACGAGGATGCCCTGGCGCAGGAATTCTTTGGCGTGTTGACGTACACCGAGGGCGTGACGTCGACGCTGGCACACGGCGTGCCGCAGCATCCCATCAGTAGCGGGATGGGGCCGTGGGCGTTGGACTTCCCCTATCTGAACTGGTCGGATGGGGTGGCCCCGACGCCTGGGACGGCGGTCGTGTTCCGGGATCAAAACCGCGCGGGGATCGCTCTGGCGCGGCGGAGCGGCGACTATGCCACGGCCTTCTTCGCCTTCCCCTTCGAGACGCTGCCCGAACCGGTGCGGCCTGCGGTGGCGGCGTCGACTGTCGGCTGGCTTTCCTGGCTGGGCGGTTCGACCTTCGCCGCCGACCGTGAGGTCGTGTCTTCAGGGGGCGTGGTCACCTACACTGCCGCGCTGCGCAACGACGGTCCCGAACCTGTGACCGCTTCCTTTTCAAACACGCTGCCGCTTACGCTGACACTGGCTCCTGGCAGCCTCACTGGCCCGGCAACGTACGATGGGCCATCGAGGCGCGTCGCGTGGACGGGCGCGGTGGGGCCTGGAGCGCCCGTCACGATCACCTACCGGGTGACGGCGGCGGGTGGGCTGGCGGTGGGCACGCCCATCGCCAACCCGGCCCGCATCGGCCTGGAGGATCACCACATCCGCTTCGACCGCGCTGCCGTCGTGCGGATCGGCACGCCTGACCTCGCGCCCTCGATGTTGTGGGTTTCACCACCCGCCGGGCTGCCGGGAACGGCCGTGACGGGGACGCTGGCGCTGGTCAATGTGGGCCTGAGCGACGCGCTCACCGCGACGGCGGTGCACCTCCTACCCGCGGGCCTGGAGGTCATCTCCGGCTCGTTGCGCTGGGAGGGCGGCGGCGCGGCAGCGGCCGTCACGGGAACTGTCGTCTGGAGCGGCACGCTGGGCGTCGGTGCAGGGGTGACCCTGTCCTACCAGATGACGCTGCCGACCGCGCTTGCACCGCGACCCTTGTACGGCGTCGCTTTCCTGGAAGATGGGGCAGGTGGGGCCTGGGAGCGCGCGACCTGGGCGTGGGTGGAACCGGCCTGGGTCTTCCTGCCGGTGATTGTTAGATATTGAGCGGGCCGGCCACCACAAAGGGCAGAAAATGCCCACCCTCCCGCCGGGTCACGGACCCGGCGGGAGCAAGAGGGGCCGCCTGAGGCGCTAAC
>JAFGOJ010000345.1 GCA_016926575.1 Anaerolineae bacterium
GAAAAGGGGGAGTGGGGGTTTTGCGGGCGGCGAAGCCGCCCGCAAAACCCCCAGTTCTCCCTTCGACGCGCCAGGCGGGTAACTGCCCAGCGCACAGCCTGAGCAGTTACTCCCGTAGAACGCGGTCACGCTACAGACGATAGTGGCACGCGTGCCCGGTGTATGCCTGGCAGGCGGCGGGTACGTCGGGGGTGGGGAAAACGCGCCATGCTGCCAGCAAGCGCGCCACGTGGCACAGTGGCAGCCCCATGACGTTGGCATAGCACCCATCCCACCCGGCGACCGGTCGGAAGGTGGCGTGCTGGATGGCGTAGGCACCGGCTTTGTCCAGCGGGTCACCGGTGGCGACGTATGCGGTCAGTTCGGCGTCGGTGTAGGCGCGCATACGCACCGTCGTTTCCGCCAGGTCGGTAGCCTCCCGCGCTCCTTCCACCAGCGCGATGCCGGTGTAGACGGCGTGGGTGCGGCCGCGCAGCGCCGTGAGCATTGCCGTGGCCTGCGCAGCATGCGCCGGTTTGCCCAGCAGCGCCCCGTCCAACGCGACGACCGTATCGCACCCCAAGACGAAGGCGCTTGGATGGCGCACGGCGACGGCGCGCGCTTTCGCCAGTGCCAGGCGGGCGGCGGTTTCAGGTGGGGATTCCTCATTGCAGGCCGCTTCGACGACCTGGGCCGTCTCTACGCGCACGGGCAACCCCAGCAGGTCGATCAACTCCCGCCGCCGTGGCGATCCAGACGCGAGGATGAAAAGTGCGCCTTGGTCCAATGGACTGTCATGGGTCATGTTTTAGTCAGGTAGCTGCCCATGACGCGCTTGAGTCCCAGGCCCTCGAAAGCCACCGTGACCATGTCGTCGTCGCCTTCGGGTTTGCTGTCGATGACCAGGCCGGCGCCGAAGCTGGCGTGTGTGACGGCGTCACCGGTGCGGAACTGGGCGGACGTTCTGGCGGCGGTACGGGCAGGCGACTGCCAGGCCGTCGGACGCTGGCGCGCCGGCCGGAGCGTCTGCACCCGCGCGCCCTCGACCAAGTGGCGGGGGATGTCGCCGAGGAAGCGGCTGGGAGTGCTGGTGTCGAAGTCACCATACCGCGCGCGGCGGTAGGCGTGGGTGAGGATGAGCAGGTCCCTGGCGCGGGTCATGCCCACGTACATCAGCCGCCGCTCTTCGGACATCTCTTCGGGGTCGTCGAAGGAACGGCTGTGGGGCAGCAACCCCTCTTCGACGCCGGTGATGAAGACGATGGGGAACTCCAGCCCCTTGGCGCTGTGAAGGGTAAGCAACGTGGGGGCGTCCACCCCGGCGGTCAGATTGTCGACGTCGGAGACCAGGGCCACGTCGGACAGGAAGTTGGAGAGCGAGACCTGCTCTCCATACTCCCGCGCCACCGAGACCAGCTCCATCACGTTCTCCCAACGGTCCTGGCCTTCGTCGGTGCCGTCGCGCACGTAGGCCTCGTAGGCCGTGTCTGCGAGCACGCGGCCGATCAGTTGGGAGACGGTGGCGGTTTCGCGGGCGTCGATCCAGGCCTGCATCATCTGGTGGAACGCGGCCAGCGCACGCTGCGCGCGGGTTCCCACGTCGGCGGCGCGGCCTGCGCCAGCAACGACCGCTTCGACGGCCTGCCACAGGGAGCATTCTTCCTGACGGGCAGCTTCCTCCAGCGTTGAAATCGTCTTCTGGCCGACGTTGCGGGGGGGAACGTTGATGATGCGGCTCAGGCTGGTACTGTCGGCCGGATTGTGGATCACGCGCAAGAAAGCGAGCACGTCCTTGATTTCGCGCCGGCCGTAGAAACGGGTAGCGCCCACCAGGCGGTAGGGCAGCCCGGCGTGGACGAAGGCATCTTCCAGGGCCCGGGACTGGGCATTGGTGCGGTACATCACCGCGCAATCGCCGGGGTTGACGTCGGCGGAGAGAACGAATTGGGCAATCGTGTCGACCACGAAGCGCGCTTCGGCTTCCTGGTCGTAAGCCTCGTGGACGATGACAGCGCGGCCCTGTCCGCGCTCGGTGAAGAGGTGCTTTTGGGTACGGTCGGTATTGCGGCGGATAACGGCCTGCGCGGCGTCCAGGACGGTCTGCGTCGAGCGGTAGTTCTGCTCCAGCAGGTACGTCGCCAGGTCGGGATGGTCTTCGCGCAGGCGGGCAATGTTGCGATAGTCGGCCCCGCGCCAGCGATAGATCGATTGGTCCTCATCGGCCACGGCAAACAGGTTGCGGTGGCGGGCGGAGAGCTGGCGCAGGAGCACGTACTGGGCCATGTTCGTATCTTGGAACTCGTCTACCAGGATGTAGCGGTAGCGTTCCTGGTAGCGGGCGGCGGTTTCGGGGTGGTCGCGAAAGAGGCGCGCCGTCTCGACCAGCAGGTCGTCGAAGTCGAGCCCGCCGTTGGCGCGCAGGGTGTCCTGGTAGAGCGGGTAAACGCGGTTGACGATTTCCTCGAAATACGAACCCGGGCGGTACGATTCCGGCGTGATCAGGTCGTTCTTGGCGTTGGAAATGGCGGCGTGGATCGAGGCGGGGCGGTATTTCTTGTCGTCGATATTCAGTTGCTTGAGGGCCTGGCGCACGACCGCGCGTTGGTCGTCGGCGTCGAAGATGGCGAAATTGGATGGGATGCCGATCGCTGTGCCGTCGCGGCGCAGGATGCGGGCACAGATGGCGTGGAACGTGCCCAGCATCAGCTCACCGGCCCTGGCGCTGCCCAGCAGCCCTTCCAGGCGCGCGCGCATTTCGCGTGCGGCCTTATTGGTGAACGTGACAGCCAGGATGCGCCAGGGGGCCACGTCTTGCTCCAGCACCAACCAGGCCACCCGGCGGGTGAGCAC
>JAFGOJ010000346.1 GCA_016926575.1 Anaerolineae bacterium
CGGTGGGGGTCGACCACGGCGACGGTCTCGCCCCGGCGGATGTCCTGGCTCGTGACGAACGCCTGCCAGGAACTCTTGCCACGCCGGGCCCCGCCCAGAACGAGCGTGGGCGCCTCGCGCAGGCGGCGGCTCCAGTACACCGGCCTGCGCCAGCGGTCGGCGCTCACGCCGACGAGCAGCTCGCCGCGCTCCTCTACCCCGCTCGCCAGCCATCCTCCCTCGGCCAGCTCCGCCCGCGCCCAGCGCCAGGCGACGGGCAGGGCCAGGTAGGCGATGGGTATGGCCAGGAACACCAGGCCCAGGCACAGGATGAAGTGCCAGCGGACCACAGCCACGTATACGTACAGATCCGACAGCCCAACCAAGGCGCACACCCCGAGCCACATCCACGTATACTTCTGCCGCCATAGTTGGCGGCCGTCAGGCAACTTGTCCACATTTCACCTCCGTGATGGTATCGTCAATAGATCGCACGTCACTCCGGTGTCGTACCGCAGCCAGGCCGGGCCGACGGCGGCGTGCGCCGCGACGTCGGGCCACGCGGCGACGAAACACATCACCACCGGCCGGAGCGAACGCATCACCTGGCAGATGAGCGTGCGCCGCGCCGCGTCGGGCACGACGACGAGCAGCAACAAACGGTCGGTGGCGTAGCGCTTGTTGTACGCGCCAGAGCGGTAGTAGGCCTGGTAGGCGCGCGCCTTGAACAGCCACGCCCGGCGGCCCATCGTGCCGCGGTCCACCTCGACCAGCGCGTGGCGGGTGGAGCCGTCGTCCAGCCGCAGCGCCAGGTAGCCGTCGGGGACAAAGCGCTGCTGCCGACCCCCGACGCACACCCGATCCTCCAGCGCCGCGCCGGTGGCCCAGTCGAGCAACCGGTCTCCCGCCCCCTGGACGAGGTGGACGAAGAACTGCGTCACCTCCAGGCGGTGCTCCAGGAACAGCGTCTTGGGCGCTTTGCTGCCTGCAAAGGGCCGCCGCACCGGGCGGCCCAATATCTCGCCCGCCAGCTTTGCCCCTTTCGGGCCGAGGGCGTACATGTACTGCGCCGACCCGGACAGTTGCCCGCCGGCGGCCGCCGGCGGGCGGTAGCGGGCCAGCACGCCGGCCTGCACCAGCGCCCGCAGGCGGCGCGTCGCGGTGGCCGCGGAGGGGAAACACAGGCTCTGGATCTGCTCCCGCGTCGCCAGGTCGGCCCGCGCCAGGAACAGGACGATGTCGCCGTCGCGCTCCACCAGGTTCAGGGGCGCCTTCCGCTTGCGCTGCTTGCGTCCATCGCCGGCTGGCCGCGCGCCGTCGCGCCGGGCTTCTTTGGATGCGCCGGCGGTGGATTTTCCCCCTTTGCGTCGCGGAGGCTGCCAGTCGAACCCGGCCTCTCGCAGCCGCGCCAGGGCCTCGACCGACGGCGGACGGTCTTTTTCCCGGTATTCCCCCAGCAGCAAGCGGACGTACTCCTTCGAATAGCCGATCTGCCCGGCAAGCCTGCGGGCATCGAGGCCTTGCTCGGCCATCCACGCGCGCAGTTGGCGTTGAAAGTCCTCTGTCTGATCCTGGCTGAAGTTGGGCGATGGTCGCCCTCTTGGCATGCACACCTCCGCAACCAGTGTACCATCGATCTCGACGGCAACAGGCAAGTCGAAATTCCGACGCCGCCTATGCCCACATATCGACCGGTCGGCGGCGTGGCGGCCAGCGAAGGCACGGCTTGCCATCCGCGCCTGCTTGCGCTATGATTGTCGCACTTGAACCCCGGAGGACGCAATGCGAAACCGTGAGCTGTACGAAAGGCCGGTCAGGGACGCCATCAAGCTGCTGACGGACGACGACGCGCTGGCACGTTCGCCTCTCGCAGAGACGCTGCTGGCAGCCGCCTACCGCAAGCAATGGCCCGACCTCTTCCCCGGCCAGGCCGTCCGGCGCGCTCTGCGCGATTGCTGGAGGCTATGGGCCCGCCGCACGGCTCAGAAGGTCAAGGGCGACGGCGCGCTAGACCTCGAGACGACCGGCTACAGGGATCTATCGCGCTTCAACGCGATGGTGTACACCGGTGTAAGGTATGGTCTGGCGCCGTGGCAGAAGCCACCTGAAGCAGACGCCTACGATGCCTGGGTCTCAGGCGGGGCAGCGGTGGCCCGGTTCCTGGAGCGGGTGTTCGACTGCGGGGCACACCCCTGGGACCAGCAGGACGTACAGGAGGCGGCTCAGGTGCTGCAGAAGCTGCACCGCTCGCCGGCCGAGTCGACCAAGTCCGACTGGCTGGGATATGCGGCCGACGAGCTGATCGCCGTCTGGAACGAGGGGGAAGAGGCGCTGAAAGAGGCCTGCGCGCAGCAATACTACGCCGCTCGGGAGCGGGCGGAGCGGCGGCGGCGCAGGAGGCTGAAATTCCTGCGGGGAGTCTTGATCGCAGAGGCGGGGCTGATCGTCGCGCTGACGATCTACCAGTGGGTCGCAACCCATGCCTGGCTCGACCGGCCCGACGTGCTCCAGATGATCAGCGAAATCGGCCGCGTCGTCGAAAGATACCCACAACTGGCATCGATCGTCGACGCGTTCGCCTGGGGGGAAGTGCTGCGCCGTATGTGGCCCACGATCGCGGGTCTCGTGCTGCTGGCACTGACCGTGCACGGCGCCGAGAACTGGGTCGAGACCAGGCACACTCGCCTGCTAGACTCCCTGAGCGAGTGGGAGCACAATCCCGAGGCCTACGCGCGGCGCGCGGTACAAGAAGGCAGGGTCACGCTGCCCTCTGAGTTGTTGGACAGCGAGGAGTAAAGCAAACTAGAACGAAAAACGGGCACCCCTGGTTCGGGATGCCCGTCGTCTGTCACCCGCTTGCGCGCTACGGCACCTGCAAGCGCACCTTCAACTCGACGTCAGTCCGCGACGAAAGCTCGTACGACAGCGTGCTCCCCGCTCGCGCAGATGGGGGAGGACTAGAAGAGATAACCTCCGCGCCAGGCGGCAGGATCAGGGTCACGCTAACTTTGTGCTCGCCTGCCCCACCCTGTTTCTGGATAGTCAGGCTGTAGCGCCATACGTCGCCCTCTTGGTTCACCGTCCCAGGCGGGAGATCGTAGACAAAGCGGGTCTCGACCCGCTCGCCCGGCGCCAGCACCAGCAACGTCGCAAAGGTCGTCTTGTCGACCTCGCCGGAAAGCACCTCGGCGTCGCCATCCCTGCCCAGCCCGGTCACCAGTAACTCCCCCGGCACGGGGTGGCGGGTCGCCTCCAGAAGTTGGCTGCCTTCCGGCGCGTAAACGCGCACATAGTCCCAGTAGCAGCGGCGCATCATCTGCTCGTACGTGAGATCGTATCTGGGCGTGTGGTCGCAGACTATTGCCCCAGCCGGAACCGTGTGCGCGTGCTCGATAATGAGCTCCGCCTGTGGGCGGCCAATATCCCGCAGATCCACCGTGTAGCTCAACGCCTCGGTGACGTAGGGACTGGCCTTGTTGAACCCAAGGTTGGCATCCACCACCATCAGGTAATCGCCCGCCCCCTCTCTCAGCGCACCATCCCAACCGGCCGCATGGATCGCGTCACCGGCCGGCCCGGCATCTGGCAAGTATACGAAGAGATGCCTCTCTTCCAAGGCCTGCAGCACAGCC
>JAFGOJ010000049.1 GCA_016926575.1 Anaerolineae bacterium
ATGCGCCGCCCGAGCAGTACGATATGGGCATGGGCCACACCGACCCGCGCAGCGACGTCTACAGCTTCGGCGCGACGTTGTACCATGCGTTCACCGGCCGCACCCCGCCCACTGCCACGCAGCGTATGGCGAACCCGGCCAGCTTCATCTCGCCGCGCCGGATTCGGGCGGACATCAGCCCGCGCACCGAAGACGCGGTGTTGAAGGGGATGGAAGTGGCGATGAACAGCCGCTTCCAGAGCGCCGCGAGTATGGCCGAGGCGCTGGGCCTTGCCGTCCACCACCGGCCGACCGCGCCGCAGCAGTCGACCACCGGCGGCACGATGATCATCCCCGGTGCGCGGTTGGACACCCACGCGCCGGCAGAGTACCCGTCTGCTCCGATGAAGCCGCCACGCAAGCGCGGGATCGGCCTGTGGCTGGGCATCGGCGGCGGCGCGCTGGCGTGCCTGGCACTGGCAGCCTGTATCGTCATTGTTGCCCTTGGCGGAGGCGGTGACGCCACGCCTACCCCCGTGGCCCAGGCTACGGCCACGTCCACCGCGATCTCCACGCCGATGCCCACGCTGCAGCCCACCAACACTCCCGAATCGGTCGGCGTGCCCACGGAGACGCCCGCGCCGTTGCAACCCACTCCCATCGCTGGCGGCAATGTCCTGTTAGAGGACAGCTTCGACGACCCCAACTCCGGTTGGGAGGAGAAGGAATTCGACAACGGTACGGTGGGATACGGCGACGGGTACTACTACATCCTCAGTGCCGGAGAAAGCCTGATGAACTGGGGCACGGCGGGTCAGGATTTCGGCGACGTGATCATCGACGTCGATACGATCCAGGTCTCCGCTCCAACCAACAACAACAATGGCTACGGCGTGATGTGCCGGGTGCAGGAGAATGGGGACGGCTACTTGCTGCGTATCAGCGGAGATGGCTACTACTCCATCTACCGTATCCTCGAAGGGGCGTTCGAAGCGTTGGTCAGTTGGACCAGTTCCAGCGTCGTCCGGCAGGGGAACGCCACCAACCACATCCGCGCGGTCTGCGAGGGCGACCAACTGACGCTGATCGTCAACGGCGAGCAGTTGGCTCAGACGACGGACGCGAGCTTTGCCTCCGGCGACGTCGGCATGTCGGCCACGACCTACGAGGTAGAGGCGACGGAGATTCGTTTCGACGACGTGCGGGTCGTTTCGGCGCAAGAGGCGGCGCTCTTCAGCGACGACTTCAGCGATCCCAATTCGGGCTGGGACGTGTGGGAAACCGGTACCGGTGACGTGGTGGACTATGGGAACGGCGTCTACCGCGTCTACGAAATGGAAGGGTATTGGATGTGGGGAGCCTCCAACCACCACTTCACCGACATCGTCATCGACGTTGACGCCACCCAAATCTCTGCCCCGGCGAACAATAACAACGGCTACGGCGTGTTCTGTCGCGTGCAGCCCAACGAATGGGGCGATGGCTACGCGGTGACCATCTCCGGCGACGGTTTCTATTCCATTCAAAAAATCTCGCAGGGGGATTGGACCGAGCTGGTCGAGTGGACCCGCTCCAACGTCATCAACCAGGGCAACGCCACCAATCACATCCAGGTCGTTTGCAGCGGGTCGCGCATTGCACTCTTCGTCAACGACCAGTTCATTGACGAGGTAATCGACGCCGACTACGCTTCGGGCGACGTTTCACTGGCGGCCACGACGTACGAAGACACGGCGACCGAAATCCACTTCGATAACCTGGTCATCCGCCGCGCGAATCCGTAATCTGCAACCTGTGTAACTGCTCAGGCTGTTTGCCTGAGCAGTGCCCCCGGCCCGAAAAGAGGAAAAATGGGGGGTATCGAGAGCGGCTTCGCCGCTCTCGATACCCCCGCTTTCCCCCTTCGCGGACGGGGAAGGGCAACTGCGAAGCGTAGCTGGGCAGTTGCCAACCTGAAAGATAGCGAAGCCCGTTTTACAAGGAGGACTGTCGATGAAAGTCTCGTGTTTACAAGAAAACCTGAACAAGGGCTTGAGTATCGTCGGACGGGCGGCATCGCCCCGTTCCACGCTTCCTATCCTCAGCCACGTCCTCTTGGAGACCGATAGGGGGCGGCTGCGCCTGTCGGCTACCAACCTGGAGATCGGCGTCAACTGCTGGATAGGCGCTCGCGTCGAGGAAGAGGGGGCGATTGCCATTCCGGCGCGCACGCTGATCGACCTGGTGAGCGCCTTCCCGCCCGATCAAGTCGACATGGAGGCGGTCGTCCGCACGATGACGCTCAACCTCCACTGCGGGCGCAGCGAGGCCAACATCAAGGGCATGGATGCGGTGGAGTTTCCACCCGTGCCGGTGCCGGAGGGCGAGGGGGGCATCACGCTGAACCCCGACTTGCTGCGCACGGCCATCGCGCAGGTGGCATTCGCCGCGGCCACGGACGAGGCGCGCCCGATCCTCACCGGCGTGTTGGTGCGCTTCGAGGGCAGCAAAATGACCATGGCCGCCGCCGATGGCTACCGCCTCTCGGTGCGTACCGCGGTGCTGCCGGATCCGGTCTACGAGCCGTTCAGCGTCATCGTCCCGGCCCGCGCGCTCCAAGAACTGGGCCGCATCAGCGGAGACGAGAAAGAGGCTATCACCGCCACAGTCACGCCGGACCACAACCGCATCCTCTTCGAGTTGACGGACATTGTCCTGGCCTCCCAGTTGATCCCCGGCAACTTCCCCGACTATGAGCAGATCATTCCCAAGGACTTGGGGATTCACGTCGTCGTCAACACGTCGGATCTGTCGAAGGCCTGCCGCACGGCCCAAATTTTCGCCCGCGAGGGGTCCAACATCATCCAGCTCCACGTCCACCCGGGCACCGAACTGGAACCCGGGCGGCTGGTCGTCTCGGCCACCTCGGCGGAGACGGGCGACGACGTTTCGGCCCTGGATGCGTCCATTGAGGGCGAACCTGTGGACATTGCGTTCAACGTGCGCTACCTGATCGACGTCCTATCGATTATCGAGACGCCCCAGGTTGTTCTGGACGTGGCATCGGCCTCGCGGCCCGGTGTCTTCCGCCCGTTGGGCAACAACGAGTTCATCTACGTCGTCATGCCGATGCATTTGGGGCGCTAGTTCTCTTTCAAGTCGCGGGCTACGGCTACAAAAGCACCTGCTCGCATTGCGCGAGCAGGTGCTGAAGTGGGCCCAGTAGGATTCGAACCTACGACCAACCGGTTATGAGCCGGACGCTCTGCCGCTGAGCTATGGGCCCATCGTGTGCGAATGTGGAGAGCGGGCGGCGGGAATCGAACCCGCAACATCAGCTTGGAAGGCTGAGGCAATACCTTTTTGCAACGCCCGCATGTGACACCAGAGTCGGGGCGGCCGGACTTGAACCGGCGACCTCTGCGTCCCAAACGCAGCGCGCTTCCATCTGCGCCACGCCCCGGCACACCCCCAAGTATACCGCTGTTCTGCTACTCCGTCAAGGTTAAGGGCTCCAGCTCAGGCGCTGGTTGTCCCAACCGGGCATCTCGGCCCCTAGCTCGATGACCTTGTGCTGGTTCTCCCCGTTGGGCTGCATCAGGTAGATGCCCCATCCCTCGTCCCGGTAGGAGAGGAACGCGATGCTCGACCCGTCGGGGGCCCAGGCCGGTAGCCCGTTGAGCGTCGTGCCGGAGGTTACAACCTGCACCCCGCCGGAGACATCCAGCAGGTAGATGTTCCACGTTCCGGTATGGTCGGCCATGTAGGCCATCAAGTTGCCGCTGGGAGCCCAGTGGATGCCACTGTCGTTGATGCTGCCGGTTAAGCGTCTCGGAGCTTCGGCATCGTCCGGGTTGTCGACGAAAATGCCGCACACTCCCTCGTCGTCGCAGGCGGTCCACGCCAGGAGCCCGGCCGGGCCCCACGTGGGTTCCCATCCGGCGGCGTGGAGCACCGGTTCGGAAGCGCCGTTGGTTGGCGCGATGTAGATTTGCCAGAACCCGTTCGCGTCTCGTGCGGCGTAGGCGTACCGCCCGCCGTCGGGCGAGAGCGTGGGCCACGCGGCTCCCGAATCGGCGCGCAGAAGGAGCGGCTGCCCGCCCGGCTGGAGCGTCGAAATGCCGCCGGCGAGGCGGTCACGATAGATCAGCCGGTCGGTGCCCCACTGCCAGGAGGGCTGATCCGCCCCGCCCGTCACGCGCGTCAACTGCCCGCCGGCGGTGAGGGCGTAGATGTCGTACATCCCCGCCTGCGCGTTGTATGCCGGATACGCCAGACGGCCCACGTTGAAGCCCGGCACGATGACGGTGCCGGTGATGCCAATCGTCCCGGTGATGGGCGGGATCGGCGTCGGCGTGGCGACCGCGCACACGGCGGCGGCGGCGTCGCGCTGCTGTGTCAGCTCCGGATCGCTCGTCAACTCCACGGCGCGGGCGTACTGCGCCGCCGCCGGGCACATCTCTCCCCGCCCGGCCCACAGGTCTCCGTATTCGACGTGGGCCTGATAGACGCGAGTGAAGACGTCCTTGTAGTTCGGGGCCAGGGTGTACAGGTCTTCCAGGCGCTGGATGCACTCCTCCCAATTGACGGCCCAATACCCCAGCGCGGCCAGATACCGGCGCGCCAGTTCCACTTCCAGCAACGCTTCCTGATCCAATGAGCGCAGCTCTTCAGCCTGGCTCATGTAGAAGAGACCTTCTTCCAGCCGGTCGCCGCCCAACAGGTTCATGCCGTGGTTGTAGAGGCTCTGGAACAGCATCTCTTCGACCGAGGCGGTTTCGTACTGCGGCGCGAAAGCGCGCAACTGGCTCAGGATGTCGATGACCTCTTCCCAATCGCGCACGGTGTAGGCAGCCTGGGCCTGAGCGTACAATTCGACTTCGAGGTCGGCGTTCGGGTCGAGGGTGGGGGTGGGAGTGGCGCTCAGGATGACCAGAAACGTTTCGGCTTCGCGCATCATCTCCGCCGCCTGTGTGTGATCCGGCTCCAGGCGCAGGACGAAATCGAACTCGGCGATGGCCATCTCGACCTCGTTCAATGCCTGTTGCGTAGCGCCCAGGCGATACTGGTCTTGTGCCGCCGTCATATGCTCGAGGCCCAGCCGGTAGTGCTGGTCGACCATAGAGACTTCCTGTGCGATCCGCGTGGCCTCGCCGTCGCGCGCGCCCAGATACACGCCCACGCCGCTGGAAATGGTCATCAGGCAGAGGAAGATGAGGAGCGCAACCAGCACGATACGCAGGCGCTGCCAGATGGTGAGCGGGGGAGTGGCGTCCTTGGCGGCTTCCTCTTCGATCTGCGAGACGAGAATGGGCATCGTCTCGTCCACCGACGCGGCGCGCCGACCCTTGCGCCGCTTCATCGGTTGGGTTTGGTCGAGTGACTGGCCGCATTTAGGACAGATCAGCAGTTCGTCGGGTACTTCGTACCCGCAATCAGTACAACGCATCCGTTCTCCGATGGAATAGGATCAATAGAACGGAGGGATTATAGCCCGTTTTGCCGCTATTGTCCAGCAACCCGCTTGACTACCCGCTAAGCCGATGTTATGATTGCCCTATACTCGTGAGGTTGATGGGATGTACATTCGTCCTCAAAAAAAGAGAAAAACGAACCTTTGGCTGGTCGTCTTTCTGATCGCCGCGATTGGGCTCTCGCTCTACGTCTATACGCTGGTCGAGGAAGAAGAGATCGTCACCACGGTGGTGCCGACCCCCACGCCTACCCGTTCCGCCTTCTCCTACGTCACCGAGGCGAACGGGCTGTACATGCAGGGGGAGATGGATCGTGCTATCGATACCTACGCGCGCGCGTTGGAACTGACGCCCGAGGACGTCTCTATTATGGTGCCGCTGGCGCGTCTGTTGATTTTGGAGGAGCGCTCCGTAGATGCCATCGAACTCGCCGAGCGGGCGGTGGAACTGGCTCCCGAATCTGCCCCGGCCCACGCCGTGTTGTGTATGGCCTACGACTGGGCCGGATATGTCACCGACGCCATCGAGATGGGCGAGCGGGCCGTGGCTCTCGACCCGGCCTATCCCGAAGCGCACGCCTACCTGGCCGAGGCGTACATCGACGCGAATTTGTGGAGCGAAGCTCTGGAATCGGCCCGCCGGGGCGTCGAGCTGGGCCCCAACAACGTGGACGCCCGCCGCGACTACGGCTACGTGCTGGAGATGGTCGGCGACTACTGGGGCGCGCTGAGCGAGTACGAGCGCGCGGTCGAAATCAACCCTAACCTGGCCCACATCTACATCGATATGGGCCGTACCTACCTCTACCTGGTGGACACGCCCTCGGCCATTCGCTCCTTCGAGCGGGCGGTCGAGCTTGCCCCCAACCGGGCGCAGGCGCTGGACTGGTTGGGGTGGACCTATCGCGCCATCGAAGAGTACGGCGAGGCGCAGCGTTACCTGGAGCGCGCCGTCGCGGCCGATCCCGAATATGCCACCGCGTTCGGACATCTGGGTCACCTTTTCTGGGAACGCCGCAACTACGAGTCGGCGATTCCCAACCTGGAGCAGGCCATCGATCTGGCGTATCGAGAGTCTCGCAGCGAGACGGAATCCTTTTACGTCACGGTGGAGTGGACAGAGGACGTGGGGGCGTACCCTTCGCTCGATGTGGTGATGCGCGGCAGTTTCGATTGGGCCGACGCAGAACGCACCCGCCGGGTGGCGACCCTGGCCCCTCAATCGGCTGTGGGCCGGTGGGCCACGGCCAGCGGCGAGGTGGTGCTGAACGTCACCGACGGCGCGACCACGGTCAGGCTGGAGGGAATGCCGGCTCTGGCACCCGAGCAAGTCTACGTTGGCTGGTTGGAGGGGCTGCGTACATTGGACGATCTGCCCTTCAATACGGGCGTTCTGCCCGTGACAGGCAGCGGCAGCCTGGACGTCGAACTGCTGGCCGAACCGGTGAGAGGGCCGCGGGTGGAGCATTTCTACACTCTGGGCCTGTGCTACTATTTCATGGCCCGCTGCGAGTTGGCGTATCCTTTGTTTGACGCCGCGCTTCTGATCTACCCGGAGAACGAGCTGGCACTGGAAGGCATCCGCCTGTGTGAGGAATCGGAGAACGCGACGGCGCCTTAGGGCGTGGAAAATGTAGGCTGCCACGACCGGCGCCACCGCCGGGCCATGGACCCGGCGGGAGCACATTGTCTGGTGGTGGTAGGCGCGCGATTCAATCGCGCGCCTACCACCGCAGGAACAGCTTTGTTTTCGAAGTAGAGGCCATGATCTGGCGCTCGCCGCCGATGAACGAAAATCGCCTGTAGGGGCGACGCATGCGTCGCCCCGTTGACC
>JAFGOJ010000347.1 GCA_016926575.1 Anaerolineae bacterium
ATGCTGCGCCATGCGGCTGAGGCTGCTTTTATCCCCGACGAAGAGCGAGACGGGTTGCGCGCCAAGCTCAAGCAAGCACTGGCACACGACACCGCCGGACTCGAGGCGTTCTCCGCGCCGACCGTGGCGAGTTAGCGCCAGGCCTCGCTCAGGTGTAGCAGCGCGGCTGCGGCGACCTGCGTGCCGATTACCAGCGCGTCCTCGTCGATGTCGAAGTCCGGTGTGTGCAACATGCTGGTGAAGCCGCGTCTGGCGTTTGCCGTCCCCAGCCAGACAAACGCGGTCGGGACCCTGGCTGCAAAGAGCGCCAGATCCTCGTGTGAGAAGGGGTAGGGATCGTGGAACAGGCGGACGCGATCCACGCCCGGCAGGCGCTCAAGGGCGGGACGGATCTCGGCGACCAGGGCGCTTGCGTTGCGCAGAGGTGGGTTGACGAAGGTGACCGCCAAGTCGTACGTGGCGTCATAGCGATCCACGACGCGATCCAGGGTGCGCCGGATCTGGCACTGAAGCGCCGGGCGCTGGTCGAAGTCGGTCAAACTGGCCAGTCCCAACAGGTGATAGGCCGGCGCCTGCTCCTCGAGATTGGACCAGCAGCTCACGAACACGGCGCGATCCAGCCCCGAACCGGTTTCCATTTGCTGAGCGAGCGCCTCGAACTGCGCCGCATCCTGGGGGCCCTCGTGGGTGCTGAGGGCCTGCAGCGCTGTCGCGGCCTCGCCAACGAGGGCTTCAAGGTCGCCGCCGGGGGTATAGAAGCGGACGTGGAACTCCTCCATCCCCGCCAGGCAGCGATCCTCGGCGATACCGACCGTGCCGACCTGTAGCGGGGACACGTGCAGCGCGAGCATCGCTGCCGGCTGGTAGCGCTCGAGGAGGCCGGCCTCGATCATCACCCGCGCACCGTCGAGCGATTCCTCGGCGGGCTGGAAGATGAACACAACGCGGCCGTGCAGGTCGCTGCGAAGGCCGGCCAACAGCTCGGCGGCACCAAGGGCCACCGTCACATGCGCATCGTGGCCACAGGCGTGCGAGACCCCCAGGGACAACGAGGCATAGGGCCGGTCGGAGATCTCCTGAATCGGCAGCGCATCCATGTCGGCGCGATAGGCCAGGGTGGGGCCCGGATGGGCCCCCTGAAGTACGCCCACTACGCCGTACCCGCCCACGTGCTCCTCGACCTCCAGGCCAAGCTGGCGCAGCCTTGAGGCCACCAGCCCCGCGGTCCGCCGTTCGTCACCCGAGAGTTCGGGGTGCATGTGCAGGTCGCGGCGCAGCGCGACGAGCGCATCCGTGAGTGCGATGGCCCCGTCCCCAATTGTGGCGAGCGATGCCTGCGGCGTAGTCACAGGGGCCATTCTACTGCGAGCCAGGGCCAAGACCAGTGCGTCATAGTCAGGGCAGTCGCGTAGTGTACACGGGGGCATCGCCGAGGAGGGTTGCACAGCGCGATGCGCGCGCGTATAATAAGGGTAGATTTCGTGCTGTTTCCGCCGCTCCTTAAGCATCTGGCGCGTATGCCATAGGTTCGAAAGGAGTTTAGCCATGTCGAACCGGTCTTTCTGGCTTATTCGTCTCGCCCTGATTCTTGAGTTGGTCGTCGTACTGGCTGCACCCCCTCTGTTCCTCGCTTCGGATTCTGTGGTTATGGCCAGTATGCAGGCTGACGAGGGTGATCCACCACTTTCCCCGGAGCAGGAATGTCCGCCGGATCGGGAATCGCCAGTGCCCCAGCCGGTCCCTGCGTCATCTGCGCCCGTCGCCCACGTGATCCGTCTTCATTCACGTGAGTTCGTGCCGCAGGCACCAGACACCCAGGCGCTCCATTATCTCGCCAGCACTGGTCGCGAGAGCATCCACGTCTTGGTGCAGCTGGACTTCATCCCCCGCGGGGTAGCCAAGGCTGAGTTCGCGGCGCGGGGGGTACGACTGCTCGCCTACGTGCCGGACTACGCGTGGATTGCATCGGTTCAGGCTGGCGAACTGTTATCGGCGCTGCAGCTGCCCGGTGTGACGTGGGTAGGCCCCCTGGAGCCCAGAGACAAGCTGGATCCTGCCATCGCGGAAAACATGTGGGGACCCTACAACCTTGCTCCGGATGGGACAGCAGCGGTCAACGTCGCGTTGCACGCCGATGTGAGCCTGGACGCAGGCCGCTCAGCCGTTGCCAGCAATGGTGGACGCATCACTGGCGAAGTGACCGGCATCAACATGCTAGTGGTGGAGATGCCGCGAGCACACATCGAAACGCTGGCCTCGGAAGACATTGTCCAGTGGATTGAACCTGTAGCCCCGCCGCTGACGGGGACAAACGACGGCAGCCGACAGCAGATCGGTGTGGACGTGTTGCAGGCATCGCCATACAACCTCTATGGGACAGGGATTGACGTGCTGGTCTACGACAGTGGGCAGGCTGGCGATCACGTAGATTTCGGCACTCGCCTGATTCACGGCGACGCCGACACAGTGTTTGATCACAGCACGCACGTCGCGGGTACCATCGGAGGCAGCGGCGCGAACAGCATCAACCAGGGTGGCACAGCGCTTCAGTGGCGCGGTATGGCGCCGAGCGCCGACCTGATCTCCTACGGCACCGGCTACTCCGGCAGCGGCTACCTCTTCTACGAGAACGTCCCCGATATCGAAGACGATTGGGCACACGCGCAGAACTGGTATGGCGCAGACATCGGTACCGCCAGCGTGGGAGCCAACATCTACGACAACTACTATCCCGCAGGCTGCACTATCATGGGGAAATACGGCGCTTCCTCAGTCCTCATCGACCAGATTGTGCGCGGCGGTAACAGCGTGGTGGGCATCGGTGACAGGTACATTGCAACGTGGGCCGCCGGCAACGAGCGCGGGTGGAGCACCTCGTGTACCACCGGCTACGGTCTCGTCGCGCCGCCAGCCGGGGCAAAGAACCCCATCCACGTGGGCGGTTCCAACACCAACGACAACACGCAGTACGCCCACACGTCGTGGGGGCCGACGGACGACGGGCGGCTCAAGCCCATCGTGACCGCGGGCGCATGCCAGACGACCGGGGACGGCGGCATCCGATCGACCGACAACAATCCGGTGAACGCTTATACCACTATGTGCGGCACGTCGATGGCGACCCCCGCCGTGGCCGGCGGCATCGCGCTGATGCTCCAACACTACCGCGACGTGTACAACACCAGCGGCAATTTCTGGCCCTCGACGGCGAAAGCGATTCTGATGCAGACGGCGGACGACTTCGGCAACCCCGGCCCGGATTACCAGTGGGGCTATGGGCAGGTCGATATCCACGCGGCAGTGGACCTGATCTCGCGCAAGGCTTTCCGGCAGGATAGCATTGAGCAGGGGCAAGTGGACGTGTTCTACTTTATCGTGCCTGATGATGCTACCCCGGC
>JAFGOJ010000348.1 GCA_016926575.1 Anaerolineae bacterium
CGCCCCTGCACCCCGCCGGGGAAACGGGAAACCTGCGGTTTCCTTCCGGTTCCCCTGGACCCCTTCCGCAAATGGGCCTAGGTTAACGTCTCAGGCGGCCCCCCTTGTTCCGCCCGGTCTCCTGACCGGGCGGAACGGCAGGTCAGGAGGCCCGCAACAACAGGGGCCATTTTCGTCCATCGGCTGTGAGCGAAGCGATCAGGGGGCAGTCCAAGACTGACCCCTAAATATGTATCGCCTGCCCAAACACCGCGTGGGCGGCCTCGGCCAGGGCCTCGCTCAGCGTGGGATGCGCGTGGACGGCGTGCACGATGGCCTCGACCTCCAGCTCCGCGCTGCGTGCCAGCACCAGCTCCGGCAACAGCTCCGTCACCTCTGGGCCGACCAGGTGCGCGCCCAACAGCCGCCGCGTCTCCCCATCGGCCACCAGCTTGACGAAGCCGCGGTTGTCGCCCAGTCCCAGCGCCTTCCCGTTCGGCAGGAAGGGGAACGTGCCCACGTGGACGTCGTACCCCCGCTCCCGCGCCTGCGCCTCGGTCAGCCCGAAGCTGGCCACCTGCGGCTGGCAGTAGGTACAGCGCGGGATCGCGTCGTAGTCGAGCGGGCGGGGATCGCGCCCGGCGATGGCCTCCACCGCCACGATCCCCTGCGCCGAAGCGACGTGCGCCAGCGGCAGCTTGCCCGTCACGTCGCCGATGGCGTAGATGCCCTCGGAGGTGGTGCGCATACGCTCGTCGACCACGACCCAGCCACGGTTCAACTCGACGCCCGCCTCCTCCAGCCCCAGATCCTCCGTGTTAGGCCGCACGCCTATGGCGACCAGCGCCTTGTCTGCTTCCAGCACCTCTTCCGCGCCGCCGTCGCGCTGGACGCGCACGCGCACGCCCGCGTCGCCGGCATCCACCCCTTGCACGCGCGTCGATGTCAGCGCTCGCACCTTGTTCCGCTTGAAGGCGCGCTCTACCTCCGCGCTGACCTCCTCTTCTTCCAATGGCACCAGGCGCTCCAGCATCTCGACCATCGTCACTTGCGCGCCGTAGGTGCGCCAGACGTGGGCGAACTCCATCCCAATCGGCCCGGCCCCGACGACGACCACCGACGCCGGCAGTTCGCGTAGCTCCAGCGCGTGGCGCGCAGTGATGACGCGCTCGCCGTCGATCTCCACACCGGGAATCGAGCGCGCCCGCGCGCCCGTGGCGATGACGAGCGCCCCGCCCGCCACCTCTGCCGTCCCGCCGCCGTTGAGTTCTACATGGACTGTACCCGGCCCGGCGATGCGCCCCGTGCCCTCGATCACGTCCACGCCGTTCTTGCGCATCAGCAACTCGACGCCCTTGACCAAGCGCGCCGACACCTTGCGGCTGCGCTCGACCGCCGCGCCGTAGTCGGCCCGGAAGCCTTCCACCTCAAAGCCGAACGTGCGCCCCTCGTCCAACAAGGCGATCACCTCGGCGTTGCGCAAGAGCGCCTTGGTGGGGATACAGCCCCAATTCAAGCATACCCCGCCCAGCGCCTCCCGTTCCACCAGCGCGACCTTGAGGCCCAACTGCGCGGCGCGCACCGCGGCGACGTAGCCACCCGGCCCCCCACCCACGATCACGACGTCATATCGATCCATGACAACGCCCTCCAAAAAATAGCCACGAATTCAACGAATTGACACGAATTATGGTAACTGCTCAGCTACGCTTCGCAGTCACCTCACTTCGCCGCGAAAGAGGGGGTCCCTTCGACGCGCCAAGCGGGTAACTGCCAGATGCACAGCCTGAGCAGTTACGAATTATGAACGACATTCGTGCTAATTCGTGTCAATTCGTGGCTAAAAATGCATCTACACTGCGCCCTTACGCTCCAGCACCTCCGCCATCGGGGGTAGTTGATGCAGCTTCTCCGTCAGATCCCGCACCGTCTGAGCAAAGACCTCGCCTTCGGATGCAGAGACCCACTTGAACACGAAGCGCTCCGGCTCGATGCCGGTGAACTCCAACATGGCCTGCAGGAGAGGCATACGGTGGGCAGTGCGGTGGTTGCCAGTGCCGTAGTGACAATCGCCGATGTGGCAGCCGAGCACCATCACCCCATCCGCGCCCTCGCGGAAGGTACGGATCACCAGTTCCGGCGACACGCGCCCAGAGCAGGGAACGCGGATGATCTTGACATTGGACGGGTACTTCGAGCGGCTCGCGCCGGCCAGGTCCGCCCCGGCGTAACTGCACCAGTTGCACAAGAAGCCGATGATCTTTGGCTCGTACGTCTCGGTCATACCTCGACCTCCATCGCGCGCATCGTGTACATCGCCCCCAGCATCTCGGAGAGCAACTGCCAGTCGGTGAAGTGGCGCAGGCTGAGCGCCTTGGAGGGGCACGTGCCGGTGCAGGTGCCGCAGCCCTTGCACAGCGCCGTATTGACGCGCGCCACGCCACGATCCTCGATGAACTCGATGGCCGTGTACGGGCAGGTGGGGATGCACTGGCCGCAGCCGACGCACATCATCTCGTCCACCACCGCCGTCGCCGACTCCGCCTTGACCTCGCCCCGGCGGATGAAAGTGAGCACGCGCGCTGCCGCCGCCGCCCCCTGCGCCACCGACTCGGGAATGTCCCGCGGTCCCTGGGCGCAGCCGGCGATGAAGATGCCGTCGGTCATCGTGGCCACGGGGTCGAGCTTGGGATGCTTCTCCTTGAACCAGCCATCGGAGTCGCTGCTGATGCTGAACAGGCGCGCCACGTCGCGGGCATCGTGGCGCGGTTGCAGCCCCACGCTCAAGATCACCATGTCGACCGGCACGCGCATCTGCTCGCCCAGCGCGCGGTCCTCCACGTAGATGGACAACTTGCCATCCTCCGGCAGGATCTCGGACGGGCGGCCATTGATGAAGATCGACCCCTCCCGCTGCAGGCGCTTGTAGAACTCTTCGTACATTTTCCCGCCGGTGCGCATATCGATGTAGAAGTCGTAGATGCGCGCGCCGGTCTTCGACTGAACCAGGTGCGCCAGCTTGAGCGAGTACATGCAGCAAACCTTGGAACAGTAGGCATTGTAGTGCTCGTCCCGGCTGCCCACGCAGTGGATGATGCCCACGTTCTGCGGCACCGTCTCCCCATCCCGCAGGACCACGCGGCCGCCGGTGGGGCCGGCCCCGGCCAGCATGCGCTCGACCTCCATGCTGGTGAAGACGTCGGGATACTTGCCGTAGCCGTATTGGGGAATGCGCTTGGCGTCGAAGGGATCGTATCCGGTGGCCAGAATCACGTTCCCCACCTCGAAGTCGACCATCTCGTCCTCTTGGTCGTAGTTGATCGCGCCGGTGGGGCAGACCTTGGCGCAGACCTGGCAGCGGCCCTTGGTGAACCACAAGCAACTCTCACGATCGATCACGGGGATGGCCGGGACGGCCTGGGGGAAGGGGCGGTAGATCGCCTTGCGCGTCCCCAGCCCGACCTCGAAGACGTCGTCCGTCACCTTGCGCGGGCACTTCTCCTCGCACGTGCCGCAGCCGGTACACTTATCCACGTCCACCGAACGGGCACGCTTGCGCACGCGCACCTTGAAGTTGCCCACATAACCGGAAATTTCTTCGACCTCGCTGTAGGTCAAGAGCGTGATGTTGGGATGCCGACCGGCATCCATCATTTTGGGTCCGAGAATTCAAGCACTACAGTCGAGTGTGGGGAACGTCTCGTCCAGTTGGGCCATGCGCCCGCCGATGGTCGGTTCACGCTCCACCAGATAGACCGGGTAGTTGGCGTCGGCCAGTTCCAGGGCCGCCTGGATGCCGGTGATGCCGCCGCCCACGACCAGTGTCGCCGGGTTGATCGGTACCATATTGGTGCTCAGCGCCTGCTGGTGGCGCACGCGAGCCACTGCCCCCGCGACCAGTGCCTTGGCCTTGCGGGTGGCGTCCTCCGGGTCCTTGTGCACCCAGGAGCACTGCTCGCGGATGTTGGCCTGGTCGAAGAAGTAGGGATTCAGCCCCACATCAGAGATCGCCCGCTGGAACGTCGGTTCGTGCATGCGTGGGGAGCAGGCCGCCACCACCACGCGATCCAACCCCTGCTCACGAATGTCTTGCTGGATCAGCTCCTGACCCAAGCTGGAGCACATAAAGCGATAGTCGCGAGACACAGCGACGCCCGGCAGGCCCGCCGCCCACTCGGCCACCCCCGGGCAATCGACCACGCCGCCAATATTCGATCCGCAATGGCAGATGTACACGCCAATCTTCATAAGAATCCCTCCAAGAACTCCTTCACCTCGTACTGCCAGAACACCGGCCCATCGACGCAGATGAACTTCTCGCCCATGTTACAGCGGCCGCACTTGCCGATGCCACAGTGCATACGTGCCTCCAGCGTCGTCAGCATCTGCTCCGGCGTGAAGCCCAGCTTCTGCTGCGTCAGGAAGGCGAAGTGAATCATTATCGGCGGGCCGCAGGTGACGGTGATGGTGTTCTGCGTCGAAGGCGCGACCTCCTCCATCAGCTTGGTGATCAAGCCGACGTTGCCGCTCCAATTCTCGTCCCCCTGGTCGACGGTGACGTGGAACTCCGTGTCGGGTGCGTTGCGCCACTCGTCGAACTCGTCGGTGGCGATCAACAGATCGGGGCTGCGGGCGGCCCACAGGATCGTCAGGTGGCCGTAGTCGGCGCGGTGGTCGAGGATGGTGTGGATCACCGGGCGCAGCGGCAGGCCACCGATGCCCCCGCCGATGATGACCACGTCGTGGCCCTTGATCTGATCCATCGGGAACCAATTGCCCAGCGGCCCGCGCACGCCGACGGGATCGCCCACCTCCAACGCGTGCAGCGAGTTCGTCACGTGCCCCAACGCGCTGACGCCCAGCTCCAGATACGGCCCGCGCGCCGAAGCCAGCCCGAACGGCGCTTCGCCGGCGCCAAACACGGAAAGAAAGGCGAACTGCCCCGGCTTATACTCCGCCAGCGACGCCTGCCCCTCCGGCTCGGTCAGCTCGATCTGGAACAATTTGACACCGGTGGCCACCTCACGCACCCCGGCCAACCTTCCCACGTAAGGGCGCATTGGATTCGCAGCCATCACTCTTGCCCTCCTTTCGCCGCCACGTCGCGCATGATTTCCGTAATGTCGATGTCGACCGGACATGAGACGACGCACCGGCCGCACCCCACGCAGCCCAGCGGGCCGAAGTCCTCCGGATAGTAGCAGAACTTGCAGTAGAAGCGGTTGCGAATGCGGCCCGGCTTGGTGGGACGGGAGTTGTGCCCACCCGCCGCGCGCCGGTAGTTGGTGCTCGTGCAGGCATCCCACACACGGATGCGCTCGATGCGCGTCAATCCCGGCTGCGTATCGACCACCCGGTCCACTACGTCGAAACAGCGGCAGGTGGGGCAGACGTAGGTGCAGATGCGGCAGCTCAGACAGCGCTCGCCGTGGCGCTGCCACAGCTTGTCGTTGAAGAGCGTCCGCCACGTCGCCGTATCGACAACGGGAACCGCGTCGGCGTTTGTCTGCGGCGCGGGCGGATCGCCCGCCTTCTGCTTCGTCTTCAGGCCCTTGACCAATGCCTTCCCCTTCTCGGAGACCGCCTCGACCGCGTACCCGCCCTCGACCTCGCGCAGCAGCACATCAAGGTGCGTGGCGTCGTCGGGCGCGCCGCCCATCGACGTGCAGAAACAACCCTCCCACATCCGCGGGCAAGCCAACCCCACCAGCACCGTCCGCTCGCGGTGATGCTGGTACTGCGCGTCGGCCGGTTCCTGGTTCAAGAAGAGCGCGTCGATGACCGCCAGCCCGTGCGCATCGCAGGGACGCACGCCGAAGATCACCTGCTTCCGCTCCGTGCGCACCTCTTCCACGGTCACGTCCTTCCCACGCTGCTCGACGCGCAGGAAGACCTCAGTGTCCGGGAAGACGAACGCCTTGGCCGATAACTCCGGGCGCTCGTAATCGAACAGCACCTCGTCGCCGGACGCCACCGGGCGGTAGAAGACGTGCCCGTCCACCCCGCGCGGGGCGACCAGGTCCATCTCTGCTGCCAGGCCGTCGAGCCAGGCTTTCAATTGATCGCGTGTCGTGAATTTCATCCTACTTACTCCCACCGAACTCGAAGAGGATCGGCGCGAGCGTCTCCTCTCGCCCGGCGTGGTAATGGAACGTCGCATCCACCTCGCGCACCAGCCGCCGGTTGAGCAGGCTCAACGGCAGCCCCATCGGGCAGACCCGTTCGCACTCGTCGCACTCCACGCAGCGGCCGGCCAGGTGGAGCGCACGCCCCAGGTGAAAGATGTGCTTTCCGGACACCTCGATGCCGATGTCGACCCACAGGCCGTCGTCGCGCTCGAACATACAGGTGGTGCAGTAACAGCCCGGGCAGACCTGCCGGCAGGCGTAACAGCGAATGCAGCGGTCGAACTCGCCCAGCCAGAACGCCAACCGCTCGGCGGGAGGCATGGCTTCGATGCGCGCCAGGTCGGGGTAATCGTCCTGCGGTGGAGAGACGTTCGGCGGTTCGCCCAGCAGCACGTCGTAGACCACCGGCACCCGGTCGCCGCAGCGCGTGCAGCGTGCCAGCGGTTCGCCGTCGGCGCCGACCGTGCCCTCGCAAGCCATGCCGATGGCAAAGATGCGCTCGCGCGCGATCTGCCGCTCCGCCAGCAGGACATTGATCGTCCGGCTGTCGCACGGTTTGACCACCACCGCGACGCGCGGCGGTTCTTCGCCCCGCCGCTGTGGCTTTTTCTTATCGTGGAGATACGTGACCAGATTGTGGACGCACGAGGCGTTCCACACCAGCCGGTCGACGTCGGCGGCGTCATAGATGAAGGCCGGGCGGGTGACGCCCCGCGGCCCCACCTCGTAACCGATGACACAATCGACCCGCCCCTCGCTCAGGAGCTGGCGCGCCTGCTCCCGTATCTGTTGGGTCAACGCTTCATAATCTGACACCCGTTCCTCCTTCCCTTGGCGTGAAAGAAACTTCTTCTTGGTCACGAATTCACACGAATTTAGTATCTTCTCGAAAAGTGGGGGTGGGGGTTTTGCGGGCGGCTTCGCCGCCCGCAAAACCCCCATCTTCTCCCCGCTTTATTGAGGAGTTACCGAATTTACACTAATTTTATGTTCTATTCGTGTCAATTCGTGGCTAGTTTTTTGTCACACTAAAGAGCACTCCGGCAGGAAGCACATCGGGAAGGTGACGGTGAACGTGGTTCCCTTTCCCTCCACACTCTCTACTACGATGTCACCGCCGTAGCGCTCGGTCAGGTCTTTGACGATCGCCAGCCCGATCCCGGTGCCCACCTCGAGCTCCTTGGCGTTGGGCGCGCGGTAGAACTCCTCGAAGAGATGCTTCATCGACTCCTCGGGAATGCCGATGCCGGTATCCGCCACCCGAACGAAGACGGCCTGGTCATCTTGCGCACGGCCCAGCGACACCATAACCTCCCCACCGGACGGGGTGTATTTGATCGCGTTGCCCACCAGGTTGACGAAAATGCGGTCCAGCCCGTCGTCGGTGCCCCATACCACCAGTTCCTCGCAACAGGCACGGTGGACCAGACGCACGTCCTTCTCCTCGGCGTGGGGTTGGAGCAGGAGCACCGTCCGTCCCACCGACGCGTTCACCCCCACCGGCCCCATGTCGTCGGCAAGGCCAGGGGACTTGCTCGCCGCCAGGTCCAACAAGTCGTTGACCAGGCTTTCGAGGAAATCCAGTCGCCCGGAGATGCGGGCAATGATGTCCCGCTGCTGGTCGGTGACCGGGCCGGCGTACCCCTTGAGCACCGTCCGCACCAGCGACTGGGAGACGGCCACCGGGGAACGCAGTTCGTGAGTCGCCACGCGGATGAACTGGGATTTGTCGGCGTCGACGCGCTCCAGCGCCGCCAGCCGCTGTGCGGAGGCAATCGAGAGCGCGCCCAGGTCGGCCAGCGCCTGGAGCCGTTCCACGTCGGCGCGGGCGAACTGCCCCGCGCGCGCGCCGTAGACCTGAAGCGCACCCAGCGGGTGCTCTGCCGTTCCAAACGAGACGCACGCCGCCGCAGCGAAGCCTTCAGGCAGGCGTTGCGCCTCCTCCGAAACCATCTGAGCCGGCGTGGTGGCGGTCGACGCGCGCACGTCCTGCAATGCGAGCAGGGGCGCGGCCACGCGCGCCCCCACCCCATACGCAGAAACAACGGTCAGCCGGTTGGCTGCGTCGTCCAGCAACAGTACCGCCGCTGCCTCTGCCGCCAGCGCCTTCGCCGCCGCCGTCGCCAGGCGGTCCGACACCTGGCTCACATCCATCGGCTATCCGGCCAGCGCGCGAACTTTTTCCAGCAGCACGTCGGGGTCCACCGGCTTGTCGACGAAATCGTCCACCGGCAGGTAGGCCTCGTCTGGCCCGAACCGGAGCGAGGTGGTCGTGTGAATCGCCGTGAGCATCAAGATCGGCACCTCGCGATAGGCCGCGTACTCCGAATCAGGTTCGGGGCTGCGCAATTCGAGCGAAACCTGGAAGCCGGCCGTCGTGGTCTCCATCATCACGTCCAGGATGATCATGTCCGGTTCAACTTCCTTGACCTTCTCCAACCCTTCCTTACCCGTCGAGGCGAACGCCAGTTCGTACCCATTGGCCTCGAGAGGCAGACGGAGCGCCGTCACCATATCGGGATCATCTTCGATTATCAGAATCTTGGGCATTATCCCCTCCTACTTCTCTAAGTATCGCTTGTATTAGATCGGGGAGCGCCGCCGCCACTGCAGGGCTGAGTCCCTCCCCCCACCCGATCCGTTCCGGCTGGACGCCAAAGATAACCATCGGCGGAAGCGGGCGGTCCAACGCACGCGCCATAGCCAGCGCGTCGGCCAGGCCGGCAGCGTGTATCGACACGCCCTCGGCCTGCTCTGCCAGACGGACGCGCTCAGGGGTGAAGCGGACCACCTCCCCCGGCGCGCGTCCCACGTCGGCAGCATCCACAACCACCACGCGCTCCCATCCCTCCAGGGTGTGCAGGAGCCCGATGCCTCCAGCGCCACCGTCGAGGGCGGTCACCCCCGGCGGCAGCGCCTGACGATTCAACAGATCTACGATCTGCGGGCCAACACCGTCGTCCCCCCGCAGGGGATTTCCCAACCCCAGGATGAGAATGGGCGTGTCCACTTACACAAACGTCACGTTCAACAGGTGCGTCGAGCAGGAGATGCACGGGTCGTAGGCCCGCACCAGCATCTCCATGGCCAGGCGGATCTCATCCTGCGGCTTGTCGATGATCTGGGGCAGGAGCGCCTGCATGTCGGCATTCACGTTGGCCCAGTTCTGGTTGGTGGGGATGATGCAGTTGGCCCTGACACAGATGCCGTCTTCGTAGACGTAGTTGTGGAAGAGAATGCCGCGCGGCACGTCGCACGAGCCAGCGCCCTCGCCCGACAGCGTGGCGGGTTCGACCGGCTTCTCGGGCTGAATGCCACGGGTCAGCAAGCGGTCGCAGATCTCGATCCCATCCTCGATGCAGTGCACCATCTCCACCACCTGCGCGGCGGAGTTGAGGTACGAGTTGGTCATGAGCGGCTTGAGGCCCAGCTTGGCCGCGGCTTCCTTGGCCCGCGGGTGGAGCTGGTCGAAGTTGTTGTTCATACGCGCCATCGCCCCGACCATGTAGGCATCGCGATTGTGCTTGGTCCACTTGGCCGTGGAGAAGGGCACACACCACTCGTTGGTGACCTTGCGGTACTCCGAGATGGGATAAGAGAAGCCGTCGGAGGTGACGATCGTGCCGTCGATGAAGGCGTACTCGTCGTCCTTGTGGAGCGAGACGTACTCCGTCTCACGCTCGAACTCAGGCCACGGCAGGGTGGCGAAGAGCGCCACCGTCACGTCCATATCGGCGCGCGCGTCGATCAGGCGCTGCTGCATATCACGCAGTTCCTGTTCGGTGGGGAAGTGGGTGAAGCCACCGACCGTCAGCGCGACAGGGTGCGTGTGCCGCCCGCCGATCATCGCGCACAGGTCGCCGGAGAGCTTCTTGATGCGCAGCGCGCGCTCCACCACCTCGCGGTGCGTCTCGATCAACGGAATCACGCTGCCCACGCCCAGGAAATCGGGCGCGACCAGGTAGTAGGTGTGCAGCACGTGGCTGTCGATCAGCTCGCCGTGGAAGTTCAGCTTGCGCAGCAACACCGTCTGTTCGGACGGTTCGACACCGAGCGCGTTCTCGGTGGCGCGCAGGCTGGCGGTGGCGTGCCCCACGGAGCAGATGCCGCAGATGCGCGAGGTGATGTGGCTGAGTTCCAGATAGGAACGCCCGCGCACGAACGCCTCGAAGAAACGGGGGGCCTCGACCACCTCGAAGCGACACGTCTTGATCTCGCCATTTTGGACGTCGATGACGATGTCGCCGTGACCCTCAACGCGGGTCAGGTGATGTACGTCGATCTTCACAGTGGTCATTTCGCCTCCTCCTCAACCATCCGGTCCTTCACCTGATACGTATTGAACATCGTAAAGCGTGCCACAGCCTCCTCCACCGTCAGCCCGGCTTCGGCCAGAACGTCCTTCATCGCGTTCTCGTTGGGATGAGGGATCAGGCCCCGGCAGCCCTCGCAGCCGTCGCCGTGAGTGGGGCAGATCGCGCCGCACCCGGCGCGGGTGACCGGGCCAAGGCAGAACTTGCCGAGGTGGAACAGGCACACGTTTTCCTTGAGCTTGCACTCGACACAGAGCGGGTAATCGGGGACGGGCGGTTTCTTGCCCAGCAGCAGGGCCTTGACCACGCGGACGAACTCCTCGCGGTCGATGGGGCAGCCAGGGATCACCGCGTCCACTTGGATGACGGCGTCGATGGGGCGCGCCTCGTAGGTCTCGTACCACTCGGCCTTATCGCCATACACCCACTGGCGGACGTCCTCCAGCGGATGCAGGTTCTTGAGCGCATTGACGCCGCCGAGGTGCGCGCACGCGCCCAAGGCGACGACGACGGCAGCCTGCTCGCGGATCTTGAACAGGCGCGCCTCGTCGGAGGGGCGGGTGCAGGAGCCTTCGATGAAAGCCACGGCGTAGTCCTCGCCCTTCTCGGTCATCGCTTCGCGGAACTGCACGATCTCGACCGCGTCGAGCAGGTCCAGGTGGGTCTGCAGTGCATCCACGACCGTCAGTTGGCATCCCTCGCAGCTCGCGAAGTCAAAGAAAGCAACCTTCGGTTTACTCATGTCACAGTGCCTCCTCAACGCCCTTGATCTGAGCGTAGGTGAAAACGGGGCCTTCCTGGCAGCAGTACATGCTGTTGATCTGGCAGTGGCCGCATTTTCCAACGCCGCACTTCATGCGCCGTTCCAGCGAGAGATAGATCTGGGTCTCCGGAATGCCCTTGCCCAGCAGTTCCATCAACACGAAGCGGTACATGATGGGCGGGCCGCAGGTCACCGCGACGGTGTTGCGCGGGTTGATGGTCACCTTGGGGAAGAGCGTGGTAATCACGCCCACGTGGCCGTCCCACATCTCGTCTCCACGGTCGACGGTGACGCGGCATTCGACGTCGTCGCGCGCAACCCACTGGTCCAGCTCATCTTTGAAGAGCAGTTCTTCGGGCCGGCGCGCGCCGTAGAGGATGATGACGCGGCCGAAGGTGCCGCGTTCGTCGAGCACCTGGTTGATCAGTGAGCGCAGCGGGGCCAGGCCCAGGCCGCCCGGTGCGAAGAGCACGTCCTTGCCGCGCATCTTTTCGATGGGGAAGCCGTGGCCGAAGGGGCCGCGGATGCCGAGCTTCGCGCCCGGCTGCAAGGCGTGCATCGCGTTGGTCACGTCGCCCACCTTCCGCACACACAACTCGAAGACGCCGTTCGAGCGACTGGGCGATGATGTGATCGAGATGGGGGCTTCGCCCACCCCCAACATCGAAACCATTACGAACTGTCCCGGATCGTGCCCTAAATTGCGTCCGCCCGGCAGCTCGATGGTGAACAGCTTCTCTGCCGTAGTCATCTGCCGCACGTCGACCAGACGCGCCATCTCGGGCACATAGATTGAGTCTGTCATGAGCCCTTCCCTCCTACGCCGTCCCGTGGATGGCATTGAAGCCATCGACGATATTGATGTTGGCCACACACGCGCGGATGCAACGGCCGCATCCCACACAGCCCAGCTCGCCAAACTTCTCGTAGATGTACTTGCCCTTGCGGAAGAAACGGTGGCGCTGGCGGGCCTTGCGGGCCTCGCGGAAGTTCTCCCCGCCGGCCACGCTGGCGAACTCGTCCAACTGGCACGAATCCCAGCGGCGCAGCCGTTCTCCGGCCGTCAGGTGCATATTCACCTCGTCGGTGACGTTGAAGCAGTAGCACGTGGGGCAGACGTTGGTGCACGACCCGCAGGCCAGGCAGCGCTCGCCCAACTCGGCCCACAAGGGATGGTCGTAGGCTGTGCTGAGCAGCGCCGGCAACTCGGCGGCATCGAAGTCTAGGCGGTAGGTGAAGCGCGGCCACTTAGCGCCCAACACTTCGTTCAAGCGCCGGATGTCGGCGTCGGTGGCCTCACGGACGGTGCCGTATTGGGAGAGGAGGGTTTTGCCCTTCTCCGTCGCTACATCTACCGCATAGGCTGGCCCCAGATCGGTCAGGTGAAGGTCATACCCCTCATCGGTCGTGAGGGTTCCCATGCTCTTGCAGAAGGAGTGCTCGTCACAGGGCTCCAGGCACTCCAGGCCGACGATGATCGTCTGCTCGCGCCGCTTCAAGTAGTGCGCGTCGGGGTATTCTTCGGAGAACGCCTTGTCCAGCAGCCGGATGGCGTGCAGGTCACACGTATGTACGCCGAAGAGCACCGTCGGGCCGGCCTCGATGGTCGGTTCGACCTGTGGGTCTTCCCCGAGCGTGAAGGTAGCCAGCCGCTCGTACTGAGGTTGCAGCACCTTCTTGGGCGGCAAGATGGTGATGTTGTAGTCGAGTCGCAACTGGGCCGGGTCGGTAATGTCCCCAAAGGCAAACTGGGGACCCTTCGCCTTTGGCCCGACGACGCGATACTCAGCCATCAGCCCCTCGACGAACGGGGCGATTGCCCCTTTATCCAGAATCCATAGGCTCATATCCGCCTCCTCAAAAAATGTTGGTAAGCTAACACAGTCTCACCGTATCTTCTCAAAAAGTGGGGGTGGGGGTTTTGCGGGCGGCTTCGCCGCCCGCAAAACCCCCATCTTCTCCCCGCTTTATTGAGAA